>RGWK01000163.1 GCA_010029775.1 Gammaproteobacteria bacterium | reverse complement strand
CGAAGCGCAGAAAGTGCACAGAGGACGTCTTGGTCTCGTTCTCGCGCTCGAGGTCTTCGTCGGCGATGGCGTACACGCGCGCGAAGTCGGCGACCTGCACGTAACAACGATCCTCGATGCCCTTGAGCTTGGCGAGGTGCGCCGGGCGCGTAGCGGGGTCGGCAAACTCCACGAGCAAGGTCACCTTCCAGTTGCGACCGTCAGGAATGAGCGGGTTGTAGGCTTCGAGCTCATCGGCGATGCCTTCGGGCTCGAAGATGCGCTCCGTGCGCAGGATCTCCTGCACCTGATACTGAATGGTTAGGCGATCTTCGAAGAGCCAAGTCGTGTTCGGACCGACCGGCACCTTACGGGTCTTTTTGTGTGCGATCACCCGCGTGCGAAATGCGGGACGTTCGCGTGCATACGTCTCAAGGGTCATGAGATCGGTGTGCTCAAGCTTGTTCATGGCGTCAGATTCCGTAGGCGTTGCGCAGCAGTTTCAGGGGATGCTCCGGCTCTCTTGCATCGGTCAGGCCGGTCTCGATCTGGTGGCCCGCCATCGGACAGTCGGAGGCGTAATGATCGGGGTTCGCCTTTTGCACGCGGTTCATCACGGGCTTGCCGATCTTCACCGAAGCCGGGCGGAATTCTTTCTTCACCGCGTAGGTGCCGTTGTGACCCGAGCAGCGCTCGATCACATCGATGGTGGTGTTCGGCACGAGCTTGAGCGCATCGCGCGTCTTAAGGCCGATGTTCTGCACGCGCAGATGGCAGGGTACGTGGTAGCTCACCTTACCGAGTTCACTCGTGAAGTCGGTGCGCAGCAGCCCCTCCTTGTGACGCAGCATGAGGTACTCGAACGGGTCGAAGATGCGCGCCTTGACGGCCTGCACATCGGCATCTTCCGGAAACATCAGCGGCAACTCCTGCTTGAACATCAGCACGCAGGAGGGAATGGGCGCGACGATGTCGTAGCCCTCATCGATGGCCTGTTTCAATGCGGGGATGTTGGTGTCTTTGTGGCGGGCCACGGTCTCAAGATCACCCAACTCGAGTTTCGGCATGCCGCAGCACTTTTCCTGGCTGACGATCTTCACGGGAATGCCGTTGTGCTCGAACACCGCCACCAGATCGAGGTTGAGATCGGGCTCGTTACGATTGCCGTAGCAGGTGGTGAAGAGCACGACCTTGCCGCGCGTCTCGGCGGTCGGGCGCGCCTCGGTCTTGAGCTCGCGCCCCGCAAGCTGCTTGCGCGCCGTGTTCGAGTGATAGTCGGGGACTGGCGCATCGACGGCGACGCCGAGCGTCGCGTCGAGCAACTGGCGACCGGCGTCGGTCTTGTTGACGGCGTTGACCACCTGCGCCACGACTGGAATGCCGGCGATCGAACCGACCACATCGGTCGCGGAGAGAATCTTGTCGCGCAGTCGCACCTCGCCCTTTTTGGCCTTGATGGCCTTGGCGCGCAGCATCAGGTGCGGGAAGTCGAGGTTCCACGGATGCGGCGGCACGTAGGGACATTTCGTCATGTAGCACATGTCACAGAGGTAACAGTGATCGACGACGTCCCAGTAGACCTTCTTGTCTACGGTGTCGAGTTCGGACGAGGGCGCTGCATCGATGGCATCGAACAGCGTCGGGAACGAATTGCAGAGCGAAAAGCAGCGCCGACAGCCGTGGCAGATGTCGAACACGCGCTCGAGTTCTTTATCGAGTGCGGCTTCATCGTAGAACGACGGGTCGCGCCAGTTGAGCGGATGCCGCGTGGGCGCTTCGAGCGAGCCTTCACGGCCCGCGGGAATGGTGCTTTGGCTCATCGACAACCCGTCCTTAGGTTTCAATCGAGGCGGGCGGCGCCGGAGGTGCACACCGACGCCGCCCTGTTCAGGCAATACGAAGCCGAGTCTTAGATCGACTCAAGAGCCTTCGTGAAGCGGTTCGCGTGCGAACGCTCGGCCTTGGCCAGCGTCTCGAACCAGTCGGCGATCTCATCGAAGCCTTCCTCTCGCGCCTGCTTGGCCATGCCCTCCGTGTACTCGTGCGTCTCGCCGGCGATCGACGCCTTGAGGTTGAGCTTGGTGTCGCCAATCGGCAGGCCCGTGGCCGGGTCGCCCGACGCCTCGAGGTACTCGAGGTGACCGTGCGCGTGACCGGTCTCGCCTTCGGCG
Source organism: Gammaproteobacteria bacterium (assembly GCA_010029775.1). Taxonomy (GTDB): domain Bacteria; phylum Pseudomonadota; class Gammaproteobacteria; order Steroidobacterales; family Steroidobacteraceae; genus UBA964. Next base: position 2,991 of record RGWK01000163.1, on the reverse strand, counting down.
GTTGAACGGAACACGGCGGACACGTCATTAAAACCTTCGACGTCAGCCTTGGCTGCGAAATAGAGGTAACGGCGGTTGGCCTGGGACTCGCCGGCGAAGGCGTCCTTCAGGTTCTGCTCGGTCTTGCTGCCTTTGAGTTGCACGGATGCTCTCCTTGTGTGGACTATCCTTGGTATCCGGTTAGACTGGGTCTAACGGGCCCGTGACTCTAGTCCCCGCTCCGGACAGCGTCAACTCGGCCACCACCCGAAGCGCGGCCTGCTGAGGTATAAATCGCTCCCCATGAGTCGCAGCAAACGCCCCCCCGATTTCGAGAAGTCACTCACCGAGCTCGAGACCCTGGTCGAGAAGCTCGAGGCCGGCGATCTGCCCCTCGATGAAGCGCTCAAGACCTTCGAGCGCGGCGTCGGTTTGACCCGCGAGTGCCAGAGTGCGCTCGAGGCGGCGCAGGCGCGAGTCGACATCCTGCTCAAGCGAGATGGCGAGGCGACCCTCGAGCCCTTCGACCCCGACGTGCTCGACGACGAGACTCCGCGGGGCGGCTGATGGATCACCGCGAGCGCATCGAGCAGGTGCTCGATCGGGCCCTGCAGCTGCCCGAGGCAGGCTCTCGCCGTCTTGTCGAAGCCATGCGCTACAGCGCCTTGGGCGGCGGCAAGCGCTTAAGGCCGACGCTCGTTTATCTCTCGGGCATGGCGCTTGGCGCCTCGCTCGAACAACTCGATGACCCCGCCGCGGCGGTCGAACTCATCCACGTCTACAGTCTCGTGCACGACGATCTGCCGGCCATGGACGATGACGATCTGCGCCGCGGCCGACCCTCTTGCCACAAGGCGTTCGACGAAGCGACCGCGATCCTGGCAGGGGATGCCTTACAGGCGCTCGCGTTCGAGTGTCTTGCAGGCCGCGGCCCGATGCATGGTGAGGAAGCGATGCGGCGACTCGCCATGACGCGTCTGTTGGCACAAGGCATCGGCACGGTTGGCATGGCGGGTGGCCAAGCCATCGACCTCGAAGCCGTCGGGCACTCGCTCGATCTGACGGCGCTGCAGAACATGCATCGGCGCAAGACCGGCGCACTGATCGAGACCAGCGTGTTGATGGGCGCCGTGGCGGCGGGCGTCTTCGCAGGGCCGCAGTACGAGGCGCTGCGCGAGTACGGTGCGGCGATCGGGCTCGCGTTCCAGATCCAGGATGACATCCTCGATGTGACGGGCACCACGGCGAGCATCGGCAAGATCGCAGGCGCCGATGCGGCTCACGCCAAGCCTACTTACACGAGCCTCATGGGGCTCGAGGGCGCACGTGCTGCGGCGAGCGCCCAGCATGCCCGGGCGATCGCCGCCCTCGCCCCGCTCGGCAGCGCGGGCGCCGAGCTTGCCGCACTCGCGGGCTTTGTGATCGGCCGCGCTCACTGAAGCCACGCGCGCCCCAAACCCGCGCTCAAGATTTGTAATATGGCGTCCTGATGAGCGCTTCAACCTCCCGTTATCCCCTGCTCGAGCGGATCCAGACTCCGGCGGATCTGCGTGGGCTCACGGAAAAGGAGCTGCCTGAGCTCTGCGCGCAGCTGCGCGACTACCTCATCCACACCGTTGCCACGCGCGGTGGGCACTTCGCGGCCGGGCTCGGCACGGTCGAACTCACCGTCGCGCTGCACTACGTCTACGACACGCCCGAGGATCGGCTGGTGTGGGACGTCGGCCATCAGGCCTACCCGCACAAGGTGCTGACCGGTCGCCGCGATCGACTCGCCACGATCAAACAGAAAGACGGTCTTGCGCCCTTTCCGACGCGCAGCGAAAGCCCCTACGACACCTTCGGCGTCGGACACTCGAGCACTTCGATCAGTGCGGCCCTCGGCATGGCGGTGGCCGCCGAGCGCGAGGGATCAACTCGCCGTGTGGTGGCCGTCATCGGCGATGGTGCCATGACCGCCGGCATGGCCTTCGAGGCGCTCAACAACGCGGGCTCGCTTGGGACGGACCTGCTCGTCGTGCTCAACGACAACGACATGTCGATTTCGGAGAACGTCGGTGCGCTGTCGAATTACTTTGCGCGCATCCTCTCGAGCCGCAAGTATGCGGCGCTGCGCGAAACCGGCAAGAAGGTGCTGCGGCGCATGCCCACGGCCTGGGAGCTCGCGCGTCGCTCGGAAGCCTATTTCAAGGGCATGATCCTGCCCGGGACGCTGTTCGAGGAACTCGGCTTCAACTACATCGGCCCGATGGATGGGCATGATGTCGGCGCGCTCGTTCGCACGCTGCGCAACCAGCGCCAGCTGAAAGGCCCGCAGTTTCTGCACGTGGTCACACGCAAGGGCAAAGGTTACGCGCCGGCCGAAGCCGATCCGATCAAGTGGCACGGCCCCGGCGCCTTCGATCCGGCAAGCGGCACCATCTTCAAAGAAAAAGCCACGGGCCCCTCCTTCTCGCAAGTGTTCGGCCAATGGCTCTGCGACATGGCCGAGCGCGACCCGAAGATCGTCGGTATCACGCCTGCCATGCGCGAGGGTTCAGGACTCGTTGAATTCTCGCGCCGCTTCCCCGAGCGTTACTTTGATGTGGCCATCGCCGAACAGCACGCTGTGACCTTTGCCGCGGGACTCGCCTGCGAGGGTCTGAAGCCGGTGGTGGCGATCTACTCAACCTTCCTGCAACGCGGCTACGATCAGTTGATCCACGATGTGGCGCTACAGAACCTGCCGGTCGTATTTGCACTCGATCGGGCGGGTCTCGTCGGCAGCGACGGGGCTACCCACCAGGGCGCCTACGACATCTCCTTCCTGCGCTGTATCCCGAACATGGTGCTGATGGCGCCTGCGAACGAGAACGAGTGCCGGCAGATGCTCTACACGGCCACAACGCTCAACGGCCCCTCGGCAGTGCGCTATCCGCGCGGCACGGGCGATGGCACGGCGCCCGTGGCCGACCTGAGCGCGCTGCCCATCGGTCGCGGCGAAATCCGCCGCGAGGGTCGTAGCGGTCTCGC
>RGWK01000162.1 GCA_010029775.1 Gammaproteobacteria bacterium | reverse complement strand
GCGCTCTACAAGGGCGTGATCGTCTCGGGCGTGGTCTCTGCGGTGGCCTTCTGGTTCATCACCGGCTCGCTGATGCCCGACAACCACCTGAGCCTGTTCGGGTGCACGCTGATCGGCCTCGCGCTGACCGCTGCCATGATCGTCATCACCGAGTACTACACGGCGACCGAATTCAGCCCCGTGCAGAAGGTCGCTGAGGCCTCGCAGACCGGTCACGCGACCAACATGATCGCCGGCCTCGGCGTGTCGATGAAATCGACCGCCCTGCCGGTGATCGCGGTGTGCCTGGCCATCTGGGCGTCCTACTCGCTCGAAGGCCTCTATGGCATCGCGATCGCGGCCACGGCCATGCTGTCGCTGACCGGCATGATCGTGGCGCTCGACGCCTACGGGCCGATCACGGACAACGCGGGTGGCATCGCCGAGATGTCGGGCCTCGATAAGAAGGTCCGTAACATCACCGACCCGCTCGACGCCGTGGGCAACACCACCAAGGCCGTGACCAAGGGCTATGCCATCGGTTCGGCGGGTCTTGCGGCGCTGGTGCTGTTCGCCGACTACACGCACAACCTCGAGACGCATCTGGCGGAGACGGGTCGTGCCATGGTCGAGTTCTCGCTGTCGGATCCGGCCGTGATCATCGGTCTCTTTATCGGTGGTCTCGTGCCCTACCTCTTCGGCGCCATGGCCATGGAAGCCGTCGGCCGCGCGGCGGGCTCGGTGGTCACCGAGGTGCGTCGCCAGTTCCGCGAGATCAAGGGAATCATGGAAGGCACGGCGAAGCCCGACTACTCCAAGGCGGTCGACCTGCTCACCAAGGCCGCGATCAAGGAAATGGTCGTTCCCTCACTGCTGCCGATCCTGGTACCGGTGATTGTGGCCTTCGGCATGAATGCGCTGATGGGTCCTGGCGCCGGCATCAAGGCCTTGGGTGGCCTGCTGATCGGCACCATCGTCACGGGTCTCTTCGTCGCTATCTCCATGTGCACCGGTGGCGGTGCGTGGGATAACGCCAAGAAGTACATCGAGGAAGGTCACTACGGCGGTAAGGGTTCGGATGCCCATAAAGCTGCGGTGACCGGCGACACCGTCGGCGATCCGTACAAGGACACGGCGGGCCCGGCGATCAACCCGCTCATCAAGATCATCAACATCGTGGCGCTGCTGCTGGTGCCACTGCTCTAAGGATCCGTCGTCAGACGGTCAAAAAGGCCCCGGGCGACCGGGGCCTTTTTTTTGGCTATCCTCGCGTGCGGAGCATCGCAGGGAGGCCAGTCATGCAACTTCACGACGCGTACAACGAGTGCCTGCGACGCTTGCGCACCGCCGCGCACAAGCTTGACATCGAAGTGCACGAGATCGAACTGCAGCGCATCAGCGAACTCGTAGTACAGCCGCTGACCGGCCCATGGCGGCAATACCACACCATCGAACACATCTTCGAGGTGGGCGGCAAGGACGATCCGCTCGAGATGGTCGCCGCGTTGTTTCACGATGTCGTTTACATCCAGATCGACCTCAGTATCAATTTCAACCTCGCCCGCTTCATTACCCCGTTCGTGCGCGAAGTGAAGCCCGTACGCAGCGGGCTCACCGAGGGGCTCGTGGTCCGTGAGCAAAATGACCTCGACGACGATCGGCTGTTCACTCTAGTCGCCACGGTATTCGGTATCTCGCCGGGAGACCGCCTTGAGCCGCAGGCGGGGCAAAACGAATTCCTGAGCGCGCTGGTCGCGGCCAAGGTGCTTGAGGGTGCTTTTCCACTCGCCGCGATCGCCCAGATCATCGCCTGCATCGAAGCCACCATTCCATTTCGTGCGTCGCCCCCGGCGGGCACCGCGGATCACAGCGAGCAGCTGTATCAGCGTCTCTGCCGCGCCAACCTCGAACTGGCCCTGGGACTCGACGAGCACGCCCTGCGCGAGGCCGTGCGGCGGGCCGTGCGACTCGCCAATCGCGATGTCGAGGGCTTCGCCTCCAGCAACCCTGCGCAGTTCCTCGACAACACCTGGAACCTGCTGCCGGAAACCAACCACGCGCTGCTGACCAGCACGGCGTACACGGTGCGTGATTACCGCCTGTCGCTGCAACGCATGCGCGGCTTTTTGCACCGGCTCGATGCCGATGCGGTGTTTCGCCGCTTCGCCGACGAACCCGCCGAGGCGGTGCATCACGAGCGGCTCGCGCGGGTGGCGCATAACCTTTCGATCGCCGCGCGCTACTTGGGGGCCAAGCTCGTCACCATTGCCTTTGTCGAAGCCATGTCGATGCGCATCGGTCCGGATATACCCCTTTCGTTGATCATGGGCGCCTTGCCACGCCCCGATGCGCCGCCCGGCCCGACTCTGGAGGGCTTTCTGCCTCCGGCGGGCAGCCCCCCGGTCGGCATTTCGGAGCTCGAGTCCACCGTGCTGCGCCTGCTCGAGTTCGGTCGCGAATCGAATCTCAGCTACGATCTCAAACACTCACCGCTCGCTGCCTTTTTTGCGCTGGAGTTGGGGCTCGGCCCGATGCTCGAACTGCTAGGGCCCGCCGAGACCTTATTTGCCCGTCTCGACTCGAACGACGACATCGACACGAAGCGCGAACAGTGCGAGAGGTTTCTCGCACTCTTTCCCGAACCTGCCGCCGAAACGGTCATCGCCTGCGCCCTGCAAGTGCTGCTCGAGCGCAGCCTCGCCCTGCAAGCCGTACGCTAGAAAATTCGCCCGGGTTCACCGATACGGGTGCGATAGGCCCCAGGGGGCTCCTTTGGCTCGTCCGGGGTGCGCGGGCGCAGAACCTCATTGGGGTCGGGAGCGAGCAAGCGCCACGCCTGAGTCGGGTTCTTCGCACCCCACCACAGCCCGCCCAAGCCCTTGGGCAGGATGCGTTGCTCAGGGATATCTGCCGGCAAGGGCCTGCTGCGGATGATGATCTCGTCGAGATCCCGCGGCAGCGGGGTGTACAGATCGGCCGGATCAACGAAACGGCGCAAATCCCCGAGTCGCAGGTCGAGCTTCGCCGGAGGCTCTGCTGCCCCGACCGGGGCGCAGAGCGTCATCGCGCCCAACACGCATCGCAGCACGGCGCGGCAGAGGCTTGCATTGGCCGTGGCGGCCGCTACATTGACCGTCCTGTCTTCCATCGCCGGAGTCCGTCTCGTGACCACCTTGACCTCCCGCTTGGGCGCACTGCTGTTCGCCCTCGTCCTCGGTTTCGCCCCGCTGCATGCCGCCACGGCAACCCAGTCTCCCAAACTTCCGCCCCCGGAAAAAGTCACCTCGGTCGAGGGCATTACGGAATACAGACTCGCCAACGGCATGAAGGTTCTGCTGTTCCCGGATCCGTCCAAGTCGACGATCACGGTCAATATCACCTACCTCGTCGGCTCGCGTCACGAGGGCTACGGCGAGAGCGGCATGGCGCACCTGCTGGAACACATGGTTTTCAAGGGCACGCCGCGCTTCCCGAACATCCCGCAAGAGCTGACGGCCCGCGGCGCGCGACCGAACGGTACGACCTGGTACGACCGTACGAATTACTTTGAAACCTTCGCCGCCACGGACGACAACCTGCGCTGGGCGCTCGATCTTGAGAGCGATCGCATGATCAATTCGTTCATCAAGGAAGAGGACCTGCGCAGCGAGTTCTCGGTGGTGCGCAATGAATTCGAGTCGGGCGAGAACGACCCGGGTGGCGTGCTGCTCGAGCGCGTGATGTCGACGGCCTATCTCTGGCACAACTATGGCAAGTCGACCATCGGTTCGCGCGAAGACATCGAGCGCGTGCCCATCGCCAACCTGCGCGCTTTCTACAAGAAGTATTACCAGCCCGACAACGCGGTACTGACCATCGCCGGCAAGATCGACGAGGCCAAGACCCTGGGCTGGGTCAACGAATTCTTCGGCAAGATCCCCCGCCCGAGCCGCATCCTGCAGCCGACCTATACGGTCGAGCCCGTGCAGGATGGCGAGCGGCACGTTTCTCACCAACGAGCCCTCGGGCCGTCTGTACAAGGCACTAGTGGAAACCGGCAAGGCCAGCAGCGTCGGCGGCTTTGCCTTCGGCTTGAAGGACCCGGGCTACATGTACTTTGCCGCCGAGGTGCTCAAGGACAAACCGGTCGCTGATGCGACGCAGACCATGCTCGCCGTACTTGATGGCATGAAGGCTCAGCCGGTCACCGACGAGGAAGTGCAGCGGGCACGGAACAAGTTCCTCAAATTCTTTGAACAAACCTACAACAACAGCGACCGGGTGGGCCTCGGTCTCTCCGAGTACATCGCCAAAGGCGACTGGCGCCTGTGGTTCCTGTCGCGCGATCAGATGGAGAAAGTTACCGCCGCTGAGGTCAACCGGGTCGCCGCGACCTACCTCAAGCCGGCCAATCGCACCACCGGACTGTTCGTCCCGGAAGCCACACCCGATCGGGCCACGATTCCGCAGCCGCCCGATCCGGCCGTGATTCTCAAGGATTACAAGGGCAAGCAGGCGCTGAAGCAGGCCGAGGTGTTCGACCCCTCGCCGGCGAACATCGTCTCGCGTACGCGCTCTGAGACCTTCCCGGGCGGCGCCGAATACAGCTTCCTGCCGAAGTCCACCCGTGGCGGCTCGGTCAACGCCACGCTCACGCTGCGTGTCGGCACTCTCGCCACGCTCGAGGGCAAGGCGACGATCGCTGACCTCACCGCAGCGATGCTGCGTCGCGGCACCAAGACCCGCACGCTGCAGCAGATCAACGACGAACTCGACAAGCTGAAGTCGTCGGTGGGCATCGGTGGCGGCGGGCAGACGGTCACCGTCAACATCACCTCCACCCGCGAGAATCTGGTGGCCGCCCTCGAAGTCGTCGGCGATGTGCTGCGCAACCCGGTGTTTCCGGATGCGGAATTCGGCAAGTTGCGCGACGAGGTGCTTGCGGCGATCGAGCAGCAACGCAGTGACCCGCAGGCGATTGCCAGTCTCGAAGCGAATCGGGTTACCTCACCCTACCCGGCCAACGACTTCCGTCGCACTTTGAGCTTCGATGAGCAGGTCGCCGCCACCAAGGCGGTGACGACGGCGGACTTGCGCCAGTTCCACGCCAACCACTACGGCGCAGGCCGCGCAACGGCCGCCGTGGTAGGCGATTTCGACGAGACCACGGTGCGTGCCGCGCTCGGT
>RGWK01000161.1 GCA_010029775.1 Gammaproteobacteria bacterium | reverse complement strand
CGCCTGTCAAGGCAGTGGTGGTGAAGGCCGCGATGCTCCCCCCGCCGCCGCTCAAGGAGATCGTCGGGGTCTCGTTGAGGGCGTATGTGCCGGGAGCGGTGATGACGATGCCGGTGACTTGGCCTCCTGCGATCAACGCATAGCCGGAGGCGGGAACGCCTCCGCCGGACGGCGCGCTGAAGGCGACGAAAGGCGCGCCGATGTATCCGGAATTGCCGGAGGAAGGGATGGCGATGTTGGCCTGGGTGACGCCGTAGCCGGAGGCGGATACGACCTTGGCCGAAAGGGTGGGGCTGAAGCCGTTGGTATCCAGCGTCAAGCCGCCCGCGAAAGAAGGCGCGCCGGCGACGACGGAATTGGAGATGGCGCCGAAGGCGGTGACCGTGACGTTCCCGAAGGAATTGGTGGACGGCAAGATCGCCGACATCGCCGTCGTCGCCTTAAGCGTGGCGCCGGCAAGGTTGATGAAGTAGCTGTTGTTGGAACCGCTCGTGTTCGAGTTGGCGACACTGGCGCCCGTGCTGAAAGTGCCACCGGCAAGGTTAAGGATGCCGACCTGATTGTTAGCGGCGCCAGCCCCGCCGAAACGGACAGGCTGGCTGGTGGCGCTCAAAAGCCCGCCCGCAAGGTTGAGCACGGCGTAGGTGCCGGTCGACGTCCAGTTCAGGCCGATGGGCTGTGAGGCGCCGTCATGGATGAAGCTGCCCCCGGGACCGATCGTCAGCGAACCTTGCGCTCCGGCGCCGTTGTAACCGATCAACGCATAGGTGCCTCCGGAATGGTTATAGACGCCGGTTCCGCCGATGTAGCCCACCCCTACGCCCGTACCCGAGCTCAGGTTGAAACGGGTTCCCGTCTGGTTGATGGTTCCACCCGTAAGGTTAAGGTAGCCGTAACCAGCGACGGACCAGCCATTGTTCGTGTTGCTGTCCGTAGCATACCCCAAGGTCACGGTACCGGCGGTCTGATTATAGACAGAGACGTAGCCGGGGAAGTTGCCCGCCAAGATGGAGCTGAACGTCGCATCGTTACTGACATTAACGACAGCGGTAGAAGTGACGGCGTTGGCTCCGATGGTCAGGACGGAGGTGGAAGAACTGGACGACAGCTTGCCTTGGAGATTGAGGGTCCCGTTCGAAACCGTGGTATTGCCGGTGTAAGTATTGTCCGCCGAGAGCGTCAACGTCCCGTTGCCGAACTTGGTCAGGCCGAAGACATTGGCGCCGTTGTTGGTATTGCCCAGGACCGTGGAGACATTGACAGGGGCCGTTGCGTTCGAGGTATCGATGGCCAGGGCGGAACCCGAAGCGAATCCTCCGCTCGCTCCGTTGAGCGCGCCATAGATGGTCGCCACGTCCGAAGTGGTGAACTCTCCGGTTCCTCCGACGCTAAGGCCCAAGGCGCCTCCCGAAGCCACCGAGATGTTGCCTGATGTCCATGAGCCGGACTGGCCGCCATACAGGGCCGCGGTCTTGGCGAACATCAGCGTGCCGGCGGAGATGGTAGTCGGGCCGGAATAAGCATTGGCCCCGGAAAGAACCCAGATGCCTGACCCGGTCTGGGTCACGGAAACCGCCCCGCCTCCGGTCTGAGTGATCGCGCCGGTCACCTGATTGGCATAACCTAGGTTGTTCGAGTTGTTCCCGAGGGTCAGCGTGACGGCGCCGGCGGAAGCGCTGGCGATGGTGCCGACGGTCACCAAGGCGGTTGCGTTGACGGATGTCTGCCCAATCGTCAGGCTGTCGGTCAGGCTCAGGCTGCCGATCGTCAGCCGGTTGATGTTGCCGCTCCCCGTGACGTTCAGGACGGAACCGACCCCGGTTCCGGACATCTGGACCGACGACAGGGTGGTGTCGGCGGCGATATCGATGGTGGCACTCGTCGTGGCAGCAAGGGTCACCGTATTATTGAAGGCGACCGCCAGATCCGAAGCATTGTTAGCCGATACGAACGCCGAAGCCGGGATGTCGACCAGCGCGCCGGAGGAGTCAGGCCCTTGGTACCTCAACCCCAAGGTTCCGTTGGAGAGATTATTGTTTACCCTGTAGTTGATCGAATGAAGTCCCGCGGTGAGATACAACGACCCATATTGCGGCGTGATGATGTTCGCGGTGGTGACGATGGGAGCAGTCCCGTCGACGGACAGGGTAGCCCCGTCGTCAGACTGCTGACCGAAGGTATACACGCCCGGCGTCGTGATGTTAATCAGGCCCGTAATCTGGAAACTGGTCGTGGCCGAAAAGGCGGCGGCGGCGGTCTGCACGGGGAAGTTCTGCCCCGTGAGAAGCTTGCCATAGCCGACGTTGAGGTAGGCGAACCCCGTCGTCATGGCGGCGATGTTCGAAGTCTGGCTTAGGAAATTGGTAGCGGCGAGTGAGGCCACGCCGGAGTATCCTTTCACGTTAGCGCCCTGGGTGGTGCCGCCAGTCAGAGACGTGCCGAAGCTGGGAGCCAGTCGCAGCACCGGAGCAGTGCCCGACAGCGTGATCGCCGCGCCATCAGCGGAAGATCCGCTGCCCGCCCCCGCGCCGGCGGCCGGAGCATAGACCGTGAGACTGTTTCCGGCGGCACCGTTGAGCGTGATGCCGCCGCTGAGCACATTCGCGCTCGCGCCCGAAGCGATGTTCGAAAGACGGGTGGCGCCGGCTCCCGCGACGGTCAAGGCGTTCGAGCCCATGTCCAACTTGCCCGCGACGTCCAAGATCCCGAGCAACGTGTTGCTCGCCGAAGAGTTGTTGGTGAAGGTCTGGTCGACCGTCGAAGTCACCGTGCCAGTCGTGATGAGCGAGCCGGCGGCGCTGGCGATGGTGAAAGCCCCCGAGGGCGCGGCGTAATCGCTCGTCAGGAGCAAGGTGCCCGTCCCCGCCTTGCTGAAGGTACCGTTCGTGACGGTCGAAGAAATCGTGAGGTCGACCGCGGCGGTCGGGGTGTCGCCGGCGGTAACGGTGCGCGCGCCTCCCCCTAGATTGAGATTGCTGACGCTGATCAGGGCCCCGAGGGAGCTTCCGGTGCTCGAATAACTGATATTGCCATTGATCGTCAGCGTCGAGCCGACGCCTTGGACCGCCGGCGCACTCGTGGCGGTGCTGCCGCTCAACGTCAAGGCGGTGCCGGTACCGCTCGGCGTGTTGAGGGTCTGATTGAACCCGTTAAGGTCAAAGGTCGCGGTGATGCCGGCGCCGGTAGCGGCGACGGTGACCCCCGACGTATTGGCTGAGGCGATGATTTCGCTGGCCCCTGCCTTGAGCGTGCCGGCGTTGACGGTCGTAAGGCCCGTATAGGTATTGGCGCCGGACAGCGTCATGACCCCGGTGCCCGCCTTGGTCAGGGCGCCCGTGCCAGAAATGACGCCGCTGAAGGAAGAATCCAGGTTATTGGTGCTGCCGACGGTCAGGGTTCCCGTGCTGATGTTGACGATGCCGGTATTGGCGGAAGTCGTAGAGTTGGTAAGCGATCCGATGGTCTGCGTGGCTCCGGAGCCGAAGGTCGCTCCATCGGCGACATCCACGACCGCCAAGGTGCCCAAGGCGGCAGCCAGATTCGAATTCAGCGTGCCGGCCGTGATGTTGACCTGCGTGCCGGTCACCAAGCTCGTCGCCGCCGTGGCGACCGTCAGGGTGCCGGCACCGGCCTTCGTGATCGTGCGAGCGGTAGAACCGTCGGCCAGCGCGCCGAGCGTCAGCGGGGCGGTCGAGCCGACCGTGAAGGTGACGTTGCCGCCCAGCGAGGTCGCTCCTGCCGTCACGGCATTAGAACCGGAGGTGGTCAGGCTGTTGCCGGCCATCGTCAAGGCGCCAAGGCTCAGGATCACGTTGGTTGAATCCAAGGTCGCCGCTCCGGTGAGCGTCGAGCCTCCCGAGAAGGCAAGCGTCGGGGCGGCCGTGTAGTTGGCCGCCGTGGGCGACAACGTGACCGCACCGATGCTCAAGGTCGCCATGGTCGACGTCGCGGTGGCGCCGCTCGTGGTGCGATCAAGGACAAGTGCGCCTCCCGCATACGTCAGGTTGCCGCCGAAATCGATACTGCCGGCATTGAAGAGCCTGACCGTGCCGGCGCTGAGGGCGATCGCTTCGCTCGGCGTGCCGGTTCCGGTACTCTTGAAGGAGCCGGCGACGGTCCCGCGAAGTTCCCCGGTGCCGGAGACGTTCACGGTGGTCGTGTTGGGCGTAGTCGCCACCACCGACAGCGAGCCGGACACGTTCGCGATCATCGTGCCGGCCGAGACGTTGAAGACCGTGCCCGAGACCAGGCTGCTGGCCGCCGTACCCAGCGTCAGCGTGCCGGCGCCCGTCTTTGCAATCGTGCGAGCCGTGCTGCCGTCGGCGAGTGCGCCCAACGTCAGCGGAGCGTTGGCCCCCACCGCGAAGCCCGCATTGCCCCCGAGCGTCGTCGTGGTCGACGTGATCGTTCCCGTTCCGGAAGTGGTCAGAGTGAAGCCGCCCATGCTTAGGGCGCCGGTGTTGATGGCGGCACTGACGAATGCCGAGCCTCCGTTATCAGGATTCAGCGTCGCATTACCCGTCAACGTCGTGGTCACGTTGAGCAGCGCCGTGAAGGTCGTGGCGCCGGCCATCAGGTCCAGCACGCCCGTGTTTCCGGAGCTGAAACTGACGGTGTTAGTGTTAGCGCCGAGCGAGCCGGCGGCATTGGCCCTAAGCGTGCCGGCGCTGATTACGATCCCGCCGGTCAGCGTGTTGGTGCCGGAGAGAAGCAGGATACCTTCACCTGTCTTGGTGATGCCTGCGGCGCCTGAGGCGTCCTTCACCGGGACGGAGATCGTGAGACCCGGCTGAAGCGAGTCATAGACCGTGGAGGTTCCCGGAACCGTGAGCGCGGCGACATCGATGGTGTTGGCTCCGGCGGCTAGGTTGACGCTGAGCACGGAGCCGATCGTGGCCGCAGCATTTCCGTAATAATTAAGGGGGACGGAAATAGGGTTGCTGTCTGTGAGCGTAAGCACGCCGGCCTGGCCCGTCGTGATGCCGACGGTCGGCGCGCCTTCGCCCCCGATATTGCTAAGGACGAGCTTCTTCAGCGTATTATTTCCATAAAGCTTAAGGGTTGCAGCCCCATTAAGCGAAACCGTCGCGGCCGGATTGATGAGCCCCGCAGCGACATTCATGTTTATGACTGTCTGCGTTGAAGTGTAAGTACCAGCGTAGGCGGTGAGGTCACCAGGTATTACGTAGTTTGCCCCGGTCGGCGCGACGGTCGGAGTC
>RGWK01000017.1 GCA_010029775.1 Gammaproteobacteria bacterium | reverse complement strand
CAGCAGGCCGCGGACGGTCAGCTCCGGGCGAATCTTCCCGTCCAATCCGAAGGCAAACAAGGCACCATCCGCGTCCTTATCGGTCCCGAGCACCAGGCTCTTCGACGGATCGGTTTGGTTTATCCAAATCGCAGGATCATCCGCATCGTAGCGCACCGTCTCGGAAACAATCGCGGGCGCCACGATACCGCCCTTGGAACTCTGCGCCATGGACAGGTTGCTCGAGCGCGCGGCGATCGACCAGAGCGCGCTTCTACAACATCTTTAAGGTGACCCAGGGAGGGTTGTCATGAGTAGTTTTACCCGTGTCATTGGTATGAGCGCGTCTGTGCTTTTGGCGGCCGGATCCCAGATCCTGATGGCCGACCAATCGACCCCGGCTGCGACCGGCGCCAATGACCTGACCGAAGTGGTCGTACTTGGTTCGCGCCCGATTGCGGAATCCGAGGCCGCGGCGCTGCGTGTCCAACGTAATTCCGACAATCTCATTGCAGTGGCGGCAGCTGATGCCGTCGGTCGTCTGCCGGACCAAAACATCGCCCAGGCAGCCAGCCGTGTTCCGGGCGTTGCCGTTGAGCGCGATCAAGGCCAAGCCCGATATATCAGTCTCCGCGGCGCACCCAACTACTGGACCACCCTAAGTTTCGATGGCATCAATGTGGTCAGCCCGGAAGGCCGTGACGCCCGGTACGACTCCGTACCTTCGGCGATCGCATCACAGATCATCGTCACTAAGGCCGTGACCCCCGACATGCCGAGCGAAACGATCTCCGGCAACGTCAACATCGTGACACGCTCTGCATTTGACTTCGACGGGCAGCGAATTTCCGGCAAAGCCGGCTATGGCAAAGCTTCGCTCGGTGACCGACCGCAATACGAGGGGTCTGCGGTGTTCTCGGATCGTTTCGAGACCGGTGCGGGTGAGGTCGGCGTCGTGTTCTCGGCGACCTACTTTGAGCGTGCAATGGTGACGGATAATTTTGAGACCGATTATGAACGCGTGTCTCAAGATCAACGTCCGGATAATCTGACCCGGTTCTGGGCGCATGAAGCAGAAAACAAGCTGTATCGACTGACTCGGAAAAACTGGTCCGCTTCCGGTCGCATGGACTGGCGCGACGGCGAAAACGAAGTCTCGCTGCGCTCAATTTATACTACCTTTACGGATGATGAGGCGCGCGATAACTATCGTTTCGACTTGGACGATCGGCAATCCGATCTCGTCGCTCAAACAGCAGCCTGTACACCTGCTTTAAACGCGACTCCGACCACCTCAGGCTACGCCGATATCTGTATTGGCAACACGCCTGCGAAGGGCACGGTGTACGGCATCGACATTCGTCAGCGCTCGACACTGCGCGCGTTTGAGCAGTCGATCTTTACCAACACTCTTGAAGGCAATCACTCGATCGGCGAGTCCTGGACGCTCAATTGGCTGGGTAACTATACCGAGTCGAAGGACGACCGCTCGGTAGTTGGCGAAGCGAGTTGGGAGAGCCCGAGCACGCGTACGCTTCGACCAACCGTCAGTTACGACTTCACCGACTTCAATCGTTCGCGTTTGCAACTATTCACGACGGTTCAATTGGCTTCGCCGACGCGCTTTCAGGCGGGCACGCCGGTGACGGCCATTGACACCTTCACCAAGCCGCTCGTCTCGCTGACTGCCCTGGATGCGGTCGATACCACCACAGCCTACACCGGGCGCCTGTATGTGACGCGTGACGGAAAGGCCTTCGGCGGCGACGCCACATTCAAAGTGGGCGTTCAGTTCGATCAGCGCACCAAGGTTGTCGACGAGAAAAACCTGGTTCTTAATACTGCCGCGCAGTTCACGACTATCGGCGTGCCCACCGACTACAACCAGTTCTCGCTGGATAAAGCATTCCTTGGCAAAATCCCGATGGACTATACCTTCCGTTACTTCGATCAGACGAAGATGCGTGCAGCCATAAGCGCAGCCCGCAACAGCTTTGCGCTCGCCCCGGTCCCCGCTAATTTTTATGATGTCCGCGAGCAGGTGCTCGCCGGTTACCTTATGGGTACGGTCAAGTGGGACTGGGGTTCAGCGGTCGCGGGCGTGCGCGTCGAGAAGCTCGATAACCGTGGTATCGCCAACGGAACAGTGGGCGGGACATCACGCCTGATCACAGCTGAGGCGAGTGACACACAGGTCTTCCCGAGCTTGCACGTCAACTACAACTTGGACGATAGCAAGAAGCTGCGTTTTTCGCTGACGAGTGGTGCGGCGCGAGCCGACTACGATCAGATCCGGCCGAACGTCGTCGTCAACGATGCCAACCTGACGATTTCTGGCGGTAACCCGGCGGTCAAACCGGAGCAAGCGCGCGGAGCGGACGCGTACTTTGAGTGGTATTTGGAGCCGCAGGGCTATCTCATGGCAGGCGTGTTTTACAAAGATATAAGCGATGTGCTGTACCGGCAGTCGCGCGTGTTCAACTCCGACTCACTCAACAGCAACGGCATCGATCGCTCCGGATATCTCTACTCCGGCATCACCAATGGCGGAGATGGGTACTTGAAGGGGTTTGAGGTTGCTGCGCAATTGCAGCTCGAACCTTGGATTGGCTCGATTGGCCTGCCCGAGTGGATGGGCGGCTTCGGGTTCCGCGCCACTGCGACGTTCAATGACAGCGAAGTTACGAAGCCGGCCGTCGGTACGGTGCCGGCGCGTAAACTGCGTTTGCCAGGCACCTCTGATGAGGTCTTCAATACGTCGCTCTATTACGAAAAGTACAATGTATCCTTGCAGTTAAGCTATCAGCGGCGCTCGTTGTGGCTCGACTCCTTCGCCGACGATCTGGCAGATGCCGGTGACACCTATTGGGCCGCGGACGACGAGCTCGATTTCTCGGCTCGTTACGCCGTGAACAAGAACTTCGAGATCTTCTTCGACGCTACCAACCTCCTGAACAACCCTGGCCGCCGGTTTTCGGAGCCGGGCAACCTGCTGACGGCAACGGGTGTACCGGCTGGATTCAAAAGCAATCAGACGATCGAATGGGAGAGCTTCGGCCGTCGATATGCGGCGGGGCTACGCTTCACGTTCTGATGCGAGGCTGTTCCAATCTGATGCGACGGCGTCGACAATGGGCGAGTGCCAGCGTGGCGTTGGCACTCGTCTTTTTCTCCGTCGCTGCCACAGCCCATGTTGAGGCAGTCAATACGCTGACTCGGGCGGGAGATACCCGCTACCGCCCAACTCGGCATCCTGATCGCATCGTGTTGTTGCCCGGTGCCGAGGCTGCTCGCGAAGCGACAATCAGCTGGCGTACCGACGCCCGAGTACGACAAGCACAGATGCAATGGGTCCGTGCCGTCGAGTCCCCAGGCTTGCATCTGACGGCAACTACGGCAATCGGTCAAACGCGGTCGTTGAAGACTCGTAACGGTCTCGCGCACCACCACTCCGTCAGGCTATCGGGCTTGGAGCCTGACACGCTCTACGCCTACCGAGTGCGCGGTGACGACACGTGGAGCGAATGGCTGCAATTCCGTACGGCAGCCGGTACCTTCAAGCCCTTCTCTTTTCTATATTTTGGTGATGCACAAAATTCGGTTCGTTCGCATTTCTCCCGAGTGATCCGTGGAGGCTTCCGCACGTCACCTGACGTTTCCTTAATGCTGCACGCAGGTGATCTGGTCAACCAGCGTGACGGGAACCACGACGATGAATGGGGCGAATGGTTCGAGGCCGGTGGATTCCTGCACGCCATGGTGGCAACAGTGCCCGTTGCAGGAAACCACGAATACGTCACTGTCACCAAATCCGGTAACTCGGAGCAGCGAACACTCGGCCCGCACTGGTCGCGGCAGTTCAGCCCTCCTCGGAACGGACCCAAGGGTTTCGAGGACACGGTTTATTTCGTTCGTTACTCGGGAGTACTGTTCGTAGTGCTCGACTCCATGCGAGCACTGGATGAATCAGGGGCCGCTGCGATTCAAGCGCGGTGGCTGGATGATCTGTTGTCCCGTGATCAGTCCCGCTGGGTAATAGTGAGTCACCACCACCCCGTATTCTCAGTGGCTTTGGGTCGCGATAATTCGGCGTTGCGCGCGCACTGGATGCCCGTCTACGAGCGGCATAACGTGGATCTGGTGCTGCAAGGCCACGACCACGCCTATGGGCGTGGTCATAATCTCGCGGAGGGCAGCAAGGCAGTCGGTCGCGCAGGCGGTCCGGTCTATGTTGTATCAGTCGCTGGACCGAAGCAGTACATCGCCGCCGAGAGTGCGCGCGTCGGCGTCGAGCGTGTCGGTGAGGACATGCAGCTCTACCAGTTGATTCGGCTAGAGGAAGATCGGCTCCACTATCAGTCGCTGACGATGACCGGCCGGGTGTATGACGCCTTTGAACTCGAGCACCGTCCGAATGGCCCCAAGACCTTTGTGCCCCGAATTCCCCCCGATCCGAACGAAACCCGGTGTACCAACCCAAGTCCTCCAAGAGGGACGCGCTGCTGGGAGGGCGACGAGCTCGCCCTTTGATTTCTCTTCTCACGCCCACCAGCGCTCTATCAGCCACAAGTACAGCGGCAGGCCGAGCAGGATGTTGAACGGAAAGGTCACTGCAAGCGACATCGTGAAGTAAAGACTCGGGTTAGCTTCGGGGATTGCGTACCGAACTACGGCCGGGACGACGATGTAGGACGCCGATGCAGCGAGTACGGTGAGCCACGCCCTTCTGCAGATCCGTGAATGGCTTCATGGCCTGCTTTCCGTCATCACCTGTCAGGAAACCGATCAGCACGCCACCGAGCAACAGCAAGTGGGCGCCGTCCGTGAAGGCCTCGTGCAGAACATTCCGTAAACTCAAGGGCTGCGCCGCGACGCCCGTCGGCGCAGCGACTGTTGCGGCATTGGATTTCGATCGGACGTAACTCGCAAGCAAGACCGCCATGATGATGGCTGGGGACTCCATCAGCACAAGTGCGACAGCCATGTAGCCCCCTGTGGCAATGTCGTTCTGCTCCGCATAAGCCGACGCGGTAATGAATGTGACTGCGCTTACGGAGCCATAGGTGGCTGCGACGGCGGCAGCATCAAAGGGACTCATCCGCCGTCGCAGCACCAGAAACGACCACGCGGGTACCGCCAACGCCAGCAGTGCTGCAGCCAGCAGGGCCCATCCCATTGCCGGGGTAAAGCCTGTGGCTGCGAGGCTCGTCCCTCCCTTGAAGCCGACGACCAACAGCAGATAGAGCGAACAGAATTTCGCGGCCGCTGCGGGGATTTCGAGATTGGACCTTAATGCGCCAACGATGATGCCGAAGAAGAACAGCAGGATCGCCGGATCAATGAGGCTGGCGAAGAGCGATGAGTTCATGGCGACTTACTTCCCCGCGGCTTCGGGCATGGCCGAGGAGTGATGGCTCGTGATCAGCCATTGCTTGCCATCCCACCCGTAGGTGTAGGTGAAGCGCGCCTGCACCTTGCGTCCGTCACCGAAAGTGAACGTGTAGATCCCGGCGTCGATCGCCGAGTTGCAGCCGATTTGTATCAGCCGGCTATCAATTTTTCCCTGAGGCTTAGACTTGAGGAACATCTCGAAGTAATCGCGTCGGGCTTCGGGCGCAAGACGAGGTACGTTGGACACCGTGGGCAGCAGGATCGACTGGGGTGCATAGCGAGCAACAACAACATCAGGCTTGCCCGTCGAGAGAGCCGCGTTCCATCCGTCGAAGAGCGAGGCGATTTCCCTCTCGGATGTGGCCTGACAGGTTTCCGTTCGGGCGTTGGCTTCCACTGCGACTAAGGTGGCGATAAGGGCCGGGATGATCGATCGACGTTTCATGGGCGCACTCCTTGTGACTTCGCGTGGATCACCGTGATCCACGCGCAGCACTGTAGGGCCCAACAGAAACAGCGTCTAATTCAAATATTGAACACTATCGTTTTATCAAATAGAATTAAAAATAATGGGCGCTCTCAACTATCATCACCTGCGGTACTTCTGGGCAATTGCGCATGAGCGCAGCCTGACCCGTGCAGCGGCGCGGCTGCATGTATCGCCGAGCGCTCTGTCAATCCAATTGCGTCAGCTCGAAGAGCGTCTGGGTCAGGCGCTGTTCGAACGGAAAAACCGTCGAATCGAGCTCACTGAAGCGGGTCGATTAACTCTCGAATACGCCGATACCATTTTCCGCACCGGTGAGGAGCTCGTCAGTACGCTGAAAGGTAGTGCGCGTGCAGGCCGCGCAGTGCTCCGCGTCGGTGCCGTCGCTACCTTGTCCCGAAACTTCCAGGTTGGATGGTTGAAGCCTCTGTTGTCGCGCGATGATGTCGAGCTCGTGCTTCGCTCCGGGTCGCTTCGCGAGTTGCTGCCGCAACTTGCCGCACATGCACTGGATGTCGTGCTGACCAACACCGCCGTGCCGCGAGACAAGACGACTCCTTGGCGCGTATCGAAGATTGGCGAGCAGGACGCTAGCCTGGTCGGTCACCCGCAAAGGGCTCGCCAGAGATTTTCTTTTCCTGAAAGTTTACGGGACACGCCAATCGTCCTACCGGGTCCCGAGAGCAGTCTGCGCGAGTCTTTTGACACGTTGATGGAGCAGGCTGGAGTTCGACCGATCATTTCCGCCGAAGTGGACGATATGGCCATGCTGCGCTTGATGGCGCGCGAAACCCGCGGGGTTGCACTGGTGCCGCCAGTCGTCGTCAAGGATGAATTGGAACGGAAAGTATTGGTGGAGTGGGCGAGAGTGCCGGGGTTAAAAGAAACCTTCTACGCCGTGACAGCATCACGAAGGTTCGCCAGCCCGCTGTTAAAGTTACTGATCACGGGGGCTGAGTAGGTCTCGCCCTTTACGGATCAACCTCCGGAGCGCGTTGTCGTCGACAAGTCCTGCAGCCTCGTCGAACGTAAACCAACCAATCGCTGAGGACTCATCTGCGTTGACCGTGAGCTGTCGCGGATTCTCCGCCATCACCAAGTACCTCAAATCGAGGTGCTGATGGGCGGGTTCGTCCCCCCGTGCCGGGATCAGATGAACGTCTACATCAAGCAGCGTTGGCGTTGAGTGATAAAGACGCACCTGACAGCCCGTTTCTTCGCGCGCCTCGCGCAAGGCTGTGAGATGCATGAGTCCATCATCGCCTGGCTCGGCATGCCCGCCCGGCTGCAGCCACCGACGCAGTTTGACGTGATGCAACAGCACTACCTTGCCGGCGTCGTCATCCACGAGTAGCGCACTTGCGGTGAAATGCGCCTCAGCTTGGTTTCGGGAGAGCGGCTTTGTAAGGCGCGGCAGCAGATCCAGCATCGTCGTGAGGCTGCGTGCTTCGTCAGCATCGGCTGGGCAGTGAGCAACCAGCAGTTGTTGCAGTGTGGGCACCATGCTGCCGGCGGCGCTACGGACGCCAGCGCAGCGTCATGATGGATCGATCCTGTTGCCACGCGATTTGAATCGACCCATCGGTGTGAGCTGCGATGGCGGGCAGTCGTGCGACTCCTGCGGGAATGGGTAGCATCGACGGTTCGGAAAATGTTCTCCCGCCATCTTCGGAGACACTGGCAAATAGACGAAAGTCCTCGGTGTCGAGGCGTGCTTGCCAAACGACGAAAAGCCGATGTCCTGCAAAAACCAAGGCGGGTGCGTCGGACCGCTTCGCCTCAGGATGCAAGGCGCGCGGCGTGGACCAGGTATTGCCGCCATCTTGGGACCAGGACGTGTAAACCCCGTCAGGGCGCTCCGCGCCGGCATAAAACGCCGTCGCCCACTGGTTGTCGCGCACGGCGATCGCGGTGGGTTTTCGCGGGCATCCCTCCAATTCCCACCGTGCACCGGCAACACGATGGCGCGAGTCGAGGTGCCGGCCTTGATCTGAGAACGTGACGATTTCATTGTCGCGGAATTTTCCATCGACAAGCCGTGCACCAAGAACGAGTCGGCCCCGCGAGTCCACGACAGACGACAACTGACAGCAGGGACAGACCATAGCCGGGAGTATTTCAAAGTCCGGTGTGAACGTCTCGCCATCATCAGACGACACGGTCAACGCGGCGCGTGCGGTTTCGCTGCCCGTCATTGTTCTCGTATCAATCCAGGCCGCATAGACCTGCTGTTGCGGTCCGGTCGCGATGGTTGCGAAGCTGCCGCCGTCGTCTTTGGTGAGCGCGTCACTCAGTGCGTCAATGTTGAGGCGACGCGGCGTCTCGAAGGCCCAGCGACCGATCTTTCCTCTTGATCGCGCGAAGTACAGATTGGTCGAGGAGTCGTGGGAGTGGCCTCGTGCCGCAATCTGCGCTGCATTCGGTGGCGCCGTGTTTTCGCCGAGCCATACGAGGTTGACTGAGCCGTCGGGTCCCACAGCGAGATCCGGGCTCTGAGCCGCCATCGTTGGCGGGCTGACAGCGGTAACGTTGAATGTTCCCGAGGCCGTACGGATCTCTGCAGCAGGTGCGGCATGTCCTTGAGACAGGAGCAAGGACGCCGCCCATGCACTTGCAAGGGACAATCCGAAGCGCATTACTGCCCAGAAACGGTCGTCGCCCAGACCCGATCGGCTTGCTGCCAGACGAGTTGGAAGTTGCCATCGGGCCTCACGGCCGCCGCTGGGTATTGGGCGATGCCGGGCGGCGCATCGAGCTCCGTAATGTCGCCCACCGCCTCTCCAGATAGATCGAAGAGGCGGTAGAACACGCGCCTCGGCGCGCTGCCGACTTTGGCATGCCACGCGAGCAGCACCTTCGAGCCGTTAACGGCGATCGTTGGCGCGTCCGAGACCGCGGCGCTCGAATGCACGATACCGTGTGACTTGAACGACTGTCCTGAATCGGTCGATACGGAAAAGATCACGCCGGGAGTGGTCTCGCCTCCGTTGTGCACTGCTGCAAAGACCCGATTGTCGTGTACTGCCGTGACGGTGGGCTTCAGCGGGCAGCCCGCGATTTGCCATGGTTCCCCACCGATGGCTTGTCGTCCGACAAGGGTTTTATCCTGCCGTGAGAGCGTCATGATCGTCGCTGGTCGGAAACTGTCTTTTTCGACTCGTCGGGATCCGAGCAGGATCTCTGATCGCGCAGTAGCCACGGCCGTCAACTGGCAACAGGGGCACACCCCCGTATCGATCAGCTTTTTCTCAGTAGCGAAGGTCTTCCCGTCATCTTGCGACGAGGTGCCGTAGAGCGCGCCCGAGTCACTGTCCGGTTGCATGTGCCGAGTGTCGATCCAGTACACATGGACGCTACCATCGGGCGCTGCAACCAAGGTGCCGAAAGCCGCCGCGCTCGCGAAACCCCCATGAATGACTCCACTCATGTCCTGGTCGGTGATCGCCGAGAGAACCTTTGGCGATTCAAAAGAGCGTCCGCCATCGATCGAGCGGGTGTAATGAGTGGTCAGCAGCGTTTTCTGTAACTTCGGATGGGTGTCGTTTGCGGCATACGAGATATGCCAGGTGCCGTTGGGTGTGCCGACGACTCTTGGGCGGCTAACTTGCTGGCCCCACACCGCACCTGAGGACGCATTGACCTTGACGGGTGTGGTGAAAGACTGCCCCCCGTCGCGAGAGACGGCAACGTACACATCGGTGACGGCAAGGTGACGATCGTGATTGTGCTCACCGGCCGGTTTCTCCTGCGGGGCGCGGTCGACCCACAGCACCGCCATCTCCCCTTTGCTGTTTACTGCGATGTCTGGCGCCGCCGCCTTCTGACCCTCGGGTGAGAGACCGATCGAGGCTGCGATACCTGTACCGCTCAAGCATGTACCGAGCAGCGCAATCCACCACCGTCTTACCGTAGTCATGGCTATCCGACCCCCGTTCAATTCATGTTCTTTTCGACGATGCCCCCGATGTTAGCTTAATCCTTCGTTCGAGCATCTCGAACAGCAGCATGCCCGCGATCATGGCCACCACGAAGAGCGCCGCCTTGGGGATGCCCGCGCCCATGGCCACGAGCGCTGGGCCGGGACAAAACCCCGCCAAACCCCAACCCGCGCCAAAGGTTAGGGATCCGAGTACCAGACGCCGGTCAATATCACGGGCAGTGGGAAGGTGCATCGCCGATCCGAGAAAGCTACGGGTACGTTTCTTGGCGACCGTGAAGCCCAGTAGACCGACGAGGACGGCCCCGCCCATCACGAAGGCGAGCGAGGGATCCCAGGCGCCAGCCAAATCCAGAAAACCCAGCACCTTCCCGGGGTCTGTCATGCCTGATATCAACAGCCCCCAACCGAAGAGCAACCCGATTAAAAATTCAGACAGTCGATTCATAAGACTTTCCTCTTACGCCAGCACATGGCGGATGAGATACACCGTGGCAAAGCCCGAAGCCATGAAGGCGAGCGTCGCAACGAGTGAGCGCGGGGACAGGCGTGATAGCCCGCAGACTCCATGTCCGCTAGTGCAGCCGGATCCGTAACGCGTGCCCAGACCCACCAGCAGACCGGCAGCGACGATGCTGACGTTGCCGGCATCAATGCGCGGTGTGCCAACGAGTTCTGGCGCAATCAGCGACAGACTGGCGGGCGCCAGAATCAACCCCAGTAAAAAGAACACTCTCCAGCTGGCGTCGCTGCGCTGGGGTACGAGCAGGCCACCCAGGATACCGCTGATGCCAAGTACTCTGCCGTTAACGAGAACGAAGGCTGCCGATGCCACGCCGAGCACGATGCCCCCCGTTAACGCCGCCCATGGCGAAAAGTGAACCCAGTCGATGTTCATCGTATGTACCTCGTTGGCTTATTTGCGCAGAAGTGTTGGTACAGCGTATTGATCACCGCAAGGGTCTGCGCGCTATCCAATTCACAGAAAACATTCCTGCCTTCCCGGCGTGTGGCATTGAGATCGCTGACACACATTTCTTGTTGTGACAGTTGACATAGAATGAGAAGACGAGCTGGGTTGGATAGGACTTTCATCCAGTCGCAGGCCTTTTTGGCGACCGCGTGCATGATAATGTTAAAGATGGTTGGTGAACGCTAAAAATATGCCCATCTCCCCGCAAGAACCGCAGGTCCACGGGATTTTCGATCCGGCGACATCGACTGTGACTTATGTTGTTCACAACGGGCCGCGGAGTGAATGCGCCATCATCGATCCTGTGCTCGATTACGATCCCAAATCCGGGCGTACTCGCACTGCGTCGGCTGATAAGGTTATCGAGTACGTTCGGCAGCACGAGCTGCGTGTTGAATGGATTCTCGAAACGCACGCCCATGCCGACCATGTCACTGCGGCGCCGTACCTGAAAAACAGTCTCGGCGGAAAAATTGCTATCGGCGATCGAATCGCGGCCGTACAGCAGGTGTTCAAGAGCGTCTTCAACCTTGAGCCGGAGTTTCGCCCCGATGGTTCACAGTTCGACGCGCTGCTGCAAGACGGGCAGACGTTCCGCATCGGTGAGCTTGAAGCGATCGTGACCGCGGTACCGGGCCATACGCCCGCCTGCGTTGCGTATCACATCGGCGATGCCGCTTTTGTCGGGGACACGCTGTTCATGCCTGATGTCGGTACTGCCCGATGCGATTTCCCGGGCGGCGATGCCAAGACGCTCTACGCCTCAGTGCGCAAGTTGTTGAGCTTGCCGTCTGCAACGCGTTTGTTCATGTGCCACGACTATCCGCCTAGCGACCGCGCGGTGACCTTCGAGACTACCGTGGCCGATCAGCGGGCCAGGAATATCCATGTTCACGACGGCATCACCGAAGAGCAATTCGTCGCCATGCGCACCAAGCGTGATGCGACGTTGGCCATGCCGGTCCTAATGCTGCCTGCGGTGCAGATCAACATCCGCGCAGGTGAGTTCCCGCCGAAAGAGGCGAACGGTACGGCGTACGTGAAAATTCCGCTGAACTTACTTTGAAGATCTGACTGCGAATTAATCTCAGCGGGCTACCAACAGCCCGCCGTCGCAGGTGATCACTTCGCCCACGGTGTACGCGCCGGCTCGAGACGCGAGAAAAATGGCCACGCCCGCAATGTCTTCAGGGGTTCCCACTCGGCCGCGTGGGTTGGTGCGCCCGATGGCCGCCCAGTCGACACCATCACCATCCACCTTGCCGCCAAAACCGACACCCGTGCTTAGCATCCAGGTCGGAAACGGCCCAGGCGCGATGGCATTCACGAGAATGTGATCCCTAACCAAACGGGCCGCGAGCATACGGGTCAAATGATGCAGCGCCGCTTTCGAGGGACCATAGGAGTAGGTGTCGAAAGTCGGGGTGCCGATACCATCGACCGAGCCGATGTTGATGACACGCGAGGGGGACTCTGCGGTGCCCGCTGCCCGTAGCTGTGGCAGCAGCGCTTGCGTGAGAAAGAACACGCCCTTGACGTTGGTGTCCATGACTTTGTCCCAGCCCACTTCCGGAAACTCGCCGAGCGGCGCACCCCAGGACGCACCCGCGTTGTTCACGAGCACATTCAGCGAGCGTTCGCGAGCGGTCAGGGCGCTCGCCAGCGCTGCTACACCCTCAAGCCGGGATAGATCCGCAGGCAGCGCAATACATTCGCCGCCGTGTTCGCGCGCGAGTCGCTCTGCTGTGGCGTGGCAACTGTCGGCCTTCCGCGAACTGATGTACACCCGAGCGCCGTGGGCCAGAAAACCCGCAGCGATCATTTCGCCGATCCCGCGCGACCCGCCGGTGACCAGCACGGTCTTCCCCGCAACCGAAAACAAGTTCTTCATTTTTACCGCTCCAGTGCAACGCGTCGGCAGCGTACCGGGATTAGAATCCGTCGGGTAGTCCGTATCGACGTGAATACTTTGCCGTTCTTGATGCCCGCAGGCCCACAATGACGCTCGTGAGATCCTTATTTGTCGCCCTCGTACTCATCAGCAGCGAGGTGTGCGCCGTAACGGCCGAGGCCGCGCCAACGCGTACGGACTGGTTGACGCCTGTTGTCGAGGCGCCGCGCGTGTCGTACCACACCTTCGAGAGCCGGGCGGTAGGTACGCGGATCAGTTACCACCTGTATACGCCTGCGGCGTACGACCAAAACACCGCTCTGCGCTATCCGGTCGTGTATTGGCTGCACGGTTCCGGCGGCGGGGTGAGCGGTATCCGTCCGCTCGCAGCGAAAATCGATCAGGCCATCGCGGCGGGTCGTGTACCGCCCTTCATGGTCGTGTTCGTCAATGGCCTGCGGCTTGGCATGTATGTCGACTGGAAAGACGGTTCGGTGCCGATGGAAACGATCATCGTCCGCGAACTGGTCCCGCATATTGATGCCCAGTACCGGACGATTGCCACACGCAAGGGTCGGATGCTCGATGGCTTCAGCATGGGGGGCTACGGAGCGGCACGCCTAGGCTTTAAATTCCCGGAGGTCTTCGCATCCGTTTCGATCGTTGGAGCAGGGCCGCTACAGCAAACCTTAACGCATGCGCCGCGTGCGAGTGGCAGGACGGCGGCAGATGTTCTGCAGCAGGTCTATGGCGGCGACACCGCGTACTTCACTGAGGTGAGCCCGAGGCAGCAAGCAGTCGCGAACGCCGGACAGATTGCTCAAGACTCGCAGGTGCGCATGGTGATCGGCAGTCGCGATGAGACACGGCGCAACAACGAGGACTTTCACCAGCACCTGACCCGCCTCGGCATTCCCCATGACTGGATTGTCGTCGAGGGCGTTGGACACGACCCGCTGGGTTTGTTGCAGGCCATGGGTGATCAGTACTGGGAATTCCACCGAAGAGTTTTTCAGTAAGCACCATCAAAAAATCTGGTTGACACATAGCATCAATAGGACATAGCATTCATCATACGTCGACCCCCACTCGCCTAATCACGGGGTGCCCGGAATGATGATTCGATCGATTTACGCGAGCCTGTTTCTCTGCGTCGTTGCATTGCTGAGTGCACCGGCGGCAAACGCCGCCAGTGGAGCGCAACTCGCCAAGCCGTTTACGAAGTGTCGGCTGACCGACCCGATGCAACTTAACTCGATCGAGGCGGAGTGCGCGGAGATCAGCATTCCCGAGAGTGACAAACCCGGCAGTCGGCGGATCGTGCTCTCCGTCGCTCGAGTGCCTGCGATCAATCAGCGCAAGCAAGGCGATCCCATCGTGTTGCTGGCCGGGGGGCCGGGGCAGGGTGCGCAGGTGGCCTACACAGCGCAGTCCTTCGCCTTCGCCCGAGCCGGCAGACAGCGGGATATCCTGTTACTTGATCAGCGCGGCACCGGACGCTCCAATCCGCTGACCTGCAGTGCGGAGAGTCGTGCTGATCGTGGCGGTTCGATGTCGGACAGCGCCGCCTTCCTACGCCTCGGCGAAGAGTGTCTCAAACGCCTCGCAGGCCAGCATGACCTTGGCGAATACACTACGAGTCGCGCAGTCGCCGATCTTGAGGCCGTCAGAGCGCTGCTGGGGTACGAAACGCTAAATCTCTACGCGGGTTCCTACGGCACGCGCGTTGCGCAGCACTATGCGCGCAAATACCCCGCCAGAGTACGAAGCATGGTGCTCGATGGCGTGGTGGCTCCGCCGACCGTGCTTGGCCCGAACATGGCGACCGATGCGCAGCGGGCGCTCGATGGTGTTTGGCAGCGCTGCTCGACTGATGCTGCATGTCGGCAGGCATTTGGCGATGTCGCGTCGAAGACGCGGGATTTGCGCAGCCAATTGCAGCGTAGCCCGCAAGCCGTACAAGTGGCGCACCCGCGTACCGCCGCCATGACCAGCTTTAACTTCGGTGCCGAGCAACTGTCGGTTGTATTGCGTTTTGGCAGCTACGATTCCCACTTCGCAGCGATATTGCCGCTCGCTGTGAGCGAGGCTTTAAAAGGTGACTTCCGATCGATCGCAACACTTTTCCTGCTGACCAGCGAAAGCGTGCAGGAGATGTTGGCCGTCGGCATGCACAACACGGTCGTATGCAGCGAGGATGTACCCCGATTCGGCAGTGTACCTGTGGATCGCGCTGCGATGGCATCGACCTATCTCGGTACCGGCTTCGTTGATGTGCTGCCGATGCTGTGCAGGAACTGGCCACGGGGTCCCGTGGATGCCGATCTGTTCGCGCCGCTGGTCAGTAGCATTCCGACCTTGTTGCTCTCCGGCACGCTCGATCCTGTGACCCCGCCCTCCGGTGCGGAACGGGTTGCCACGACCCTGCGCAACTCGAGGCATGTGGTCCTCACCGGTGCTGGGCACGGACAACTGGTTGTGCCATGCATGGATCGCGTGGTTGCAGATTTCTTCGCTTCGCCCGATGTGAAGGCTCTCGATACCCGCTGCCTGGATCGGCGTATGCAACCACCATTTTGGGTGTCGATTGCGGGGCCCGCACCATGATTACCGTCAATGCACTCAGCAAGCGCTTTGGCAAAGTCGAGGCCGTCCGCGCAGTCAGCTTGTCGGCGCCTGATGGCCGCATTACGGGATTGCTCGGCCCGAACGGCGCCGGCAAGTCCACGACTCTTCGGATGCTCGCCACCTTGCTGCGCCCCGATTCCGGCGAGGCCATCGTAGACGGGCAATCCACCACCACCTCGCCGATCGAGGTGCGGCGGCGGATCGGTGTGCTGTCGCATGCGAGCGGCCTATACCCGCAACTGACAGCCCGCGAGAACATCCTTTACTTTGCCGAGCTGCACGGGATCGATCGTCAGCAGGCGCGTAGCCGAGTTTCCGAACTGGCTGCACTGCTCGAAATCGAGGAGTTCCTCGACCGCAAGACCAAGGGCTTTTCGCAGGGACAGCGGCTCAAAACGGCTCTCGCCCGTGCACTCGTGCATGGTCCGCGCAATCTGATTCTCGATGAACCCACCAACGGTCTTGATGTCATGGCCGTACGCAACCTCCGCGCGCTGCTTACCCGTTTGCGCGAACAGGGGCACTGCATCCTATTCTCGAGCCATGTCATGCAGGAGGTGGCGTTGCTATGCGACGAAGTCGTTGTCATTGCACAGGGGCGTGTCGTTGCTGCGGGAACCATTGAGGCGCTGCGCTCGCAAGCCGGGGAGCCCACGCTTGAAGACGCCTTCGTCAAGCTGATCGGCACGGCAGAGGGGTTGAATTAATGCGTGGCATATTCACCGTTTTCCGCAAAGAGTTCGTCGAGAATTTGCGCGATCGACGCATTCTGCTCTCCGCGCTGGTGTTCGGGCCCGTGCTCGGGCCACTGATGCTCGCCGCGGTGTTGCAGATTTCAGTCTCGCGCGGGGAGGCGACGTTCGAGAAGCCGATGACCTTGCCGGTGATCGGCGCGGAGCATGCCCCCAATCTCATTGCCACGCTCGAGGCGCAGGACATCAAGGTCGAGCCGCGCACGTTCAATGAGCAGCAGATCCGCGAGGCTATCGCTACACGCGAGATCACGCTGGCACTGCGAATCCCGCCGGACTTTGCCGAGCGCTGGGCGCGCTCCGAGCCTGCCGCAGTCGAGATCTTTGCGGACAGTTCCGATCAGTTCGGCGGTGACGCAAGCGCTGACCGGGTTTCGCGCGCTATTCGCGCCTACAGTAGACAAGTTTCACAGATGCGCTTGGTGCTGCGCGGTGTGGACCCGGTCAGCACGATGCCCGTGGTGATCCACGACATCGACGTGTCGACTCCGGCGAGTCGGGCGAGCTTTGCACTCGGTTTGCTGAGTTACCTCGCGATTTTCGCCATGCTGTTTGGCGGCATGTATCTGGCCATCGATGCCACAGCGGGTGAGCGCGAGAGGGGCTCGCTCGAGGCTTTGCTGACGGCACCGATGCCGAGACCCCATTTGATCTACGGCAAAATTGCCGCGACGACGGCCTACATGCTGATTTCCATGGCGCTGACGCTGACTGCGTGTGCGGTTGCCTTGAACTACGTGCGCCTCGAGGAATTCGGCATGAGCTTGTCGATGGGGCCGCTGGCCACGCTGAAGCTGTTTGCCGTGTCCGCACCCCTCGCTGTCCTCGGAGCGGGCCTGTTGACCGTCGTGGCCTCGTTCACCCGCAGTTTTCGCGAAGCGCAGAGTTATCTGACCTTCGCCATCAGCCTGCCAACTCTCCCGCTGGTGTTCATCGGCGTGCTGCGCGTAGAGCCGTCGCCGCTCATCATGTCGACGCCCTCGCTGAGTCAGCACTTTCTGATGATGAAGATTTTGCGCGGCGAGGCGCTGGCGACGCCGGACCTGCTGTATTCAGCCGGGGCCAGTCTGCTCATCGGCGGCATCCTGTGCTGGTTTGCCGGTCGCCTGTACGAGCGGGAGGCGATTCTAGGCTGAGTTCTGGGGATTGCCTTGTACGGTTAGGTAACTAGTATTGACAAGTACACAGTACTGGGTACTATGTACAACCATGAGCGACGCCCAGACCCGAAAGTTTCAGAAAGACCTAAATTCGGGCCTTGTGGCCCTGGTCCTCCTCGCCGTTTTGGCGGCCACTGACGAAGACGCCTACGGCTACGACATCGCCAAGCGCTTGCTGCCCCCCGGTGGCGGGGAGCCCCTCTTCAAGGAAGGCACGATCTATCCGGTGCTGCGGTCGCTGGCGGCAGAGGGCTGGCTCGCCAGCCGTATCGTCCCGTCCTACTCGGGGCCCCCGCGTCGCTACTACCGCATCACTCCAGAAGGTCGGGCAATGCTGGCTGACTGGATGGCCACCTGGGCCCACACCCGCGACTTCGTCGATCACTTCATCACTGCCGCCACCGCGGCGACCGCCGCCAAAGGACCCGCGTCATGAACGCTGCTACCCACCCCTCGATCAAAGAATACCTGGACGCTCTGCGCCAAGCCCTTCACGGTGCGGATCCCGCATTGATCCAAGACGCTCTCTACGACGCTGAGCAGCATTTGCGCGCTGAACTTGCTGCGCGACCCGATGTCTCCGAGGCCGTCGCGATTGCCGAGATCGTCAAGTCGTACGGTGCCCCCGATGAAGTCGCGGCCGCTTACCTCGACACCGAATCGCGCGTGCAAGCGGCCATGGCGACGCCGCAGCGGACCTCGTTTAAAGCTCGGAGCACGGGCGGTGCCTCGACGGAGGTGGGCGTGCTGCGTCGGTTCTTCGGTGTCTACGGCGACGTGCGCAGCTGGACGGCACTGTTCTATTGCCTCCTCGCATTGTTCACCGGCATTTTCTATTTTTGCTTCGTCACGATCGGTCTGTCGCTGTCGATCGGTCTGTCCATCCTGATCATCGGTGCGCCGCTCTTCGTCGCTTTCATCGGCTCCGCGAGATTGTTGGCTCTCGTCGAAGGGCGCATCGTCGAGGCCATGACCGGTGAGCGCATGCCGCGGCGACCTGTCTCGCCGCCCGTCGCGATGTCCCTGCTTAACCGCATCGGTGCAATGCTCAAGGACGGCCGGACGTGGTCTACGCTGGCTTACGAGGCGATGATGTTGCCACTCGGCGTGATCTACTTCTCGTTAACCGTGACCGGGCTCGCCCTGGGTCTCGGACTGATGTTGGCACCGGTGGTCGGTGCCCTGCAGTCGATAGGATTTGATGCCGTCGGGGTGATACAGACCAACCTAGGCGGTCTCGTCACGGAAGAGACAGAAAACCATCCGCTAATGTTGTTGCTCTTTGGCGTGATCGGGATGCTGGTGCTTACGGTGACCATGCACGCCGTGCGTGGCATCGGTCGATTGCATGGCATGCTGGCCAAGCGGATGCTGGTACAGGTGTGACGAGACTAGAGCGGCCTTGCCAGAACTTTGTCGCGCTG
>RGWK01000160.1 GCA_010029775.1 Gammaproteobacteria bacterium | reverse complement strand
CCGGCCTATGCCGAGAAGCTCGGCGTCAACGTCAACGACCTGCTCGTATCGCAACCGGATACCGGTGAGCAGGCACTCGAGATCACCGACATGCTGGTGCGCTCCGGCGCCGTCGATGTCGTGGTCGTCGACTCGGTGGCGGCGCTGACACCCAAGGCTGAAATTGAAGGCGAAATGGGCGAGTTGCAGGTCGGTCTGCACGCCCGCCTGATGTCGCAGGCACTGCGCAAGCTCACCGGTAACATCAAGCGCTCCAACACCATCGTCATTTTCATCAACCAGATCCGCTTGAAGATCGGCGTGATGTTCGGCAACCCCGAGACCACCACCGGCGGCAACGCCTTGAAGTTCTACTCCTCGGTCCGCCTCGATATCCGTCGCATCGGTGCCATCAAGAACGGTGAGGAGGTCGTCGGTAACCAGACGCGCGTCAAAGTGGTCAAGAACAAGGTTTCGCCGCCATTCCGCGAGGCCGAATTCGAGATCATGTACGGCGAGGGCATCTCCCGCGAAGGCGAGATCATCGAGCTCGGTGCCACGCACAACATCATCGAGAAGTCGGGTGCGTGGTACTCCTACAAGGGAGAGCGCATCGGTCAGGGCAAGGAGAACGTGCGCGAGTTCTTGAAGAAGAACCCGGCCATCGCCAAGGACATCGAGACCCAGGTACGGGCTAAGTTGTTGCCCGAGAAGCCGGCGCGAGGCGAGGCGGCTGACAAGTCTGCCGATTGACCGCCTCTCCGGACCATAAAGACCAGCCTGAATCGGCGCGCCGAGCGGCTTTGCTGCTGCTCGGGCGCCGTGACTTTTCCGCGTCGGAACTGCGAAGCAAGCTGCTCGCCAAGGGGTATGCGGCCACAGCAATCGATACGGCCATCGGCCCTGTGCCGTGAGGTCCGCCGCCGTCGGTTCGGCGTCAAGGCCCCGGGGAGCTGGGCAGAAAAGGGCAAGCAAGCGAGATTTTTGCAGTATCGGGGGTTTTCATCGGATCATATCCGGCTGGCAATGGGCCAGGACCCCGACTCGGCAGATAATCCCGCAGATGACTTCCTCGACTAGACCGGGCAAACCGCCCTACATGAGTGCCGCCGACGTGCGGCGTGCCTTCCTCGACTTCTTCGCGGAGCGCGGTCACGCGCGCATCGCCTCGAGTTCGCTCGTGCCGGGCAACGACCCGACATTGCTGTTCACCAATGCGGGCATGGTGCAGTTCAAGGACGTGTTTTTGGGCAAGGACAAACGCGACTACGCTCGCGCCGTGACCTCCCAGCGCTGCGTGCGCGCAGGCGGCAAGCACAACGACCTCGAGAACGTAGGCTACACGGCGAGGCACCACACGTTCTTCGAGATGCTCGGCAACTTTTCCTTCGGCGACTACTTCAAGCGCGATGCCATCCGTTTCGCTTGGGATTTCGTCACCGGTACCTTGAAACTCGATCCCGCCCGCCTTTGGGTCACGGTCTACAAGGACGATCAGGAGGCTGCCGACATCTGGATCAAAGAAATCGGTGTTTCGCCGCAGCGCTTCTCGCGCATGGGTGAGAAATCGAACTTCTGGGCGATGGGGGACACCGGTCCCTGCGGGCCCTGCACCGAGATTTTCTACGATCATGGCGAGCACATTGCGGGCGGTCCCCCAGGCTCACCGGACGAGGACGGCGATCGCTACGTCGAGATCTGGAATCTCGTGTTCATGCAGTTCGACCGTTCGCCCGATGGCACGCTGACGCCGCTGCCGAAGCCCTCGGTTGATACGGGCGCGGGTCTCGAGCGCATTTCCGCGGTCATGCAGGGCGTGACCAACAACTACGACATTGACCTCTTCCGAGGCATCGTTGCAGCCGCTGCACGCCTTGCGGGTACCGAGGATCTGTCCAACCCGTCGCTGCGGGTTATTGCGGACCATATCCGTGCCTGCACCTTCCTCATCCCGTTTTTCCATAAGCTCGTCGCAGCGCTGCGCGAGCAAATGGGCGAGGCCTACCCTGAATTGCAGCAGGGCGGCTCGCAAGCGGCTCGCGTGCTGCTGCAGGAGGAAGAGCGTTTCGCCGAGACGCTGAGTACCGGCATGGTGCTTCTCAATGCGGCGATCGACGCGCTGGCTCGCAGCAGTGATTCGCGAGTGATCGACGGTGAGACGGTTTTCAAACTCTACGACACGTACGGCTTTCCGGCGGACCTCACGGCCGACGTCGCTCGCGAGCGCGGGCTCGGCATCGATCAGGCGGGTTTCGAGGCAGCCATGGAAGCGCAGCGCGAACGCGCCCGCGCGGCCAGTCGTTTCGGCGTCGACCTGCGCGCCGGTGCGCAGCTTGATATCGCGACCGAGTTTTGCGGCTATGCCGGTACGGCGGGTGACTCGACGGTAGTTGCACTGTTGCGGGACGGCGAAAGCGTCGAGGCCTTGCGGCCGGGCGAGCGGGGCGAGGTGATCCTTGCGCGTACGCCCTTCTATGCCGAGTCGGGTGGTCAAGTGGGCGATGCCGGCGAGCTGCATGGTGCGGCTGGCCTGCGGTTCATCGTCGAGGACACCCAGAAGCGCGGCACTGCAGGCGCACATTCGCATATCGGGCGCCTCGCCGAGGGCAGTGGTGGGCTGAAGGTCGGCGATAGGTTAAGCGCGCAAGTGGACACGGCCCTGCGCGGGGCGACGGCACTTAACCACTCGGCCACGCATTTGTTGCATGCGGCCCTGCGTGAGGTGCTGGGGGCGCACGTGCAGCAAAAAGGTTCGCGCGTTGCTCCCGATCGGCTGCGGTTCGACTTCTCGCACTTTCAGCCGGTCACGGCGGAGGAGTTGCATCGTATCGAGCGACGGGTCAACGAGCAGATTCGGCGCAATGCAGCCGCCGAGACGCGCGAGATGAGCTATGACGATGCGGTCGCGGCCGGCGCCACGGCTCTTTTTGGCGAGAAATACTCCTCGACTGTGCGAGTGCTGCGCATCGGGGAGTTTTCGATGGAGCTCTGCGGCGGTACCCATGTGACGCGCGCTGGCGACATTGGGGTGTTCAAGATCCTGAGCGAAGGCGGTGTGGCGAGCGGCGTGCGGCGCATCGAGGCGGTTACGGGCGCGGGCGCGATTGCCGAGATCGAATCGGGCGACGCCGTGGTGCGCGAGCTCGCCGGGTTGCTGCGCGGCACGCGCGACGATCTGGCGGCCAAGGTACGCGATGCGCTCGAGCGGATCCGTCAACTCGAGAAGGACAATCGGGGCCTGCGCGACAAGCTCGCCTCGGGGCAGAGCACAGATATTGCCTCCGGGGCGGTCGATGTCGACGGCGTGAAGGTGCTGGCGACCGTGGTCGATGGCGCCGATGCCGGCGCCCTGCGCACCGCCGTCGATGGGCTGAAAGATCGGCTTAAGGCCGCCATCATCGTGCTGGCCTCCAGCTCGGCCGACGGCAAGGTCACGCTGGTGGCCGGGGTCACGGCTGCGGAGACCTCGCGGCTCAAGGCAGGCGAACTCGTCGGTCACGTCGCTGCCCAGGTGGGCGGACGTGGCGGTGGTCGGGCGGACTTTGCGCAAGCCGGGGGTACCGATGCCTCCCGCTTACCCGAAGCGCTGGCGAGCGTCGTCCCTTACGTTCGCGGCAAATGGGGTCTTTGAGCCGGCCGGTGGACGGGCAACACGGTTTCCCCTATTGTCGGGGATGAAGGCGCCGGGCAAGGAACGTCAGGCCGCCAGCGGGGCCCCACAGGGGGTGCGGTGCTCCGAGTCTGGTGGTCTACAGAGCGCTTAGGGGGCACTATGCTCATTCTCACTCGACGCGTCGGCGAGACCGTCATGATTGGCGAGGAAGTCTCCGTGACCATCCTCGGCGTCAAGGGAAACCAGGTACGCGTTGGCATCAATGCGCCGAAGAACGTCGCGGTCCACCGCGAAGAAATCTTTGAGCGCATCAAGTCCGAAGGCGGCGAGGGCGAAGCCGACTCCGGGGCGGACGCACAACGGGGCATGCGCGCCTGACCTGAGGCGGGGATACCGCCCGGTTTTGACCTCGAGCGAGGTGGGCAGTACCATGCCGCCTCCGCGAACCGGAGAGATGGCCGAGTGGTCGAAGGCGCACCCCTGCTAAGGGTGTAAGGGTCAAAAGCCCTTCGAGGGTTCGAATCCCTCTCTCTCCGCCAGTCCAAGCAGTCGGTCAGCGTGAATATTTACTCGCCGACTCGCAAACGTCAGCGACAGATGCTTTGGCGCTCCGGGAAGATACGCCAGGAACGTCGAGCGGTCCGCCGACATCAAGTGTATTTCCACTTGCACTTGGAAATTGAGGCGATGATGATGCCAACGGTGCGTAGGCTGTCACTCATTGGTTCTTCGTGATTAGGCCGGGCTCGATCCGGATGTTGAAACTCGATGAGCTTGCCAGAAAGTTGGCCCGTAACAGCTTCTGAAGCCAGTGGTGCGATACGCCAAATTCAATGTCCGTAATCGCACTAGTCCGCCGTGAAACAAGTCCAGAATCCTATTGGGGACATGCAGCCTTCTTGCCGCCCAGTGGGTCGCACGAGACGCAACCTAATTATGACCGTCGCAAACGTCGCGGAATTTTTGACGCAATTCTCGGATGCAGTAGCGGTTCGCAAGTGGACGCCCGTATCAGGCCGATTGGGTGATGCTTTTGCAAGCAGATTTGTGCTCGGAGGGGCTTTGAACATGAGCTGGTGGCCAGTGGCTGCTCATGGATTTTGAACATTTTTTCGGCTGTTTGTAGTTACTCAAGGGAAGCGAAATGCTGAAGCGTGTGTTACTAGGTTCGCCAATTTGTAAAGGCAGTAAAATATTACGCGAATTTCTTTCGACGATAGACAAACAAAAGCAAGATTCAATACGCATAACCTATTTTTTTGTGGACGACAATGACGATCCTGCATCAAGTGATTTGCTGGAAGAGTTTAGGAAAAAACATGAAAACTGCCTGATTATTCGTGCCCCAGAAAAGGAGATTAAATACAAAGAAGATGAGAACACGCATCACTGGAACGAGTATTTGGTGTGGAGGTTGGCTGCAATCAAAGATATATTGATACAGCACGCCAAAGAAAATGATTACGACTACGTTTTTTTTGTTGACTCCGACCTAATTTTGCATCCCGCAACTATCGAGCATCTTGTATCGTTAGGCCTTGATATTGTTTCTGAGGTTTTTTGGACAAAGTGGACTCCGGATAGCATCGAATTGCCGCAGGTGTGGTTATACGATCACTACGGCCTCGTCCCGAAAAGAAGAAA
>RGWK01000159.1 GCA_010029775.1 Gammaproteobacteria bacterium | reverse complement strand
CAGGCACTGATCACGAGTGTCCGGGCAGCGCTGCGCGGCGCCTCGGGAATGAGCGCCTGCGCACGCTCCCGCGCCGGCTCAGGCAGGGGCAAGTCCCACACCAGCTGCCGCTCTTGCACGCCGCAGGCCTCGGCAAACCCCATGAAGCTGTCGAGCACATGCTCGCGAGTCCGGGGCGCAATGCGCGCGTTCGTGAAGAGCCACTGCAGTTCTCGGGCGCGCGCGCGATCAAAGCCGAGTTTGCAATGGGCGCGCGTCACTGCGGCGACCGCACTCGCCCGGATGGACAACTGCAGGTGCAGCAAAAGATCGAATTGACGATGACCGAGTGTCCGACGCAGTGTTCGCAGCCCGCCGAGGCCGCCGCGCTTGTCGACGGTGATAAACTCGACCTCGGGCAGCAAGGTCATCAGGCGGGCCTCGGCCTTGCCGATGATCCAGCTGAAACGGGTCTGGGGCCATGCGCGTTGCAGACTGCGCAGCAGCGGCACCACGTGGCAGGTATCGCCGATGGCGGACAGTCGCAACAGGCACACGGAATCAGGTGGCGTGGACAGCGGCAGCATGGCGGAATCCGGCACAGGGTCGACGATGATCACCCGACTCGAGTCCGGCGATGCCGTGATGCTATATGACCCCTCCCTGTGCGGCAATTTCGCCCCTGAGTGGTTCGACCCGGCGCATTGGCAGCAACGCGGCGCCCTCGCGGGTGCGGCGCCGGGGCGCGGCAGCACATGGTTCTTCGCCGCGGAAGAGCGCGAGTACGCGTTGCGGCACTACCGGCGCGGCGGACTGATCGGCCGGTTCAACGCGGATCTGTACCTCGGGCGCGACCCGCAGCGATCGCGTCCGTTTCGTGAGTTTTCTTTGTTGAGGCAGTGTGTGCAGGCCGGTTTGCCGGTGGCGACGCCGGTTGCTGCGCGTTTCGTGCGTGCGGGGAACGGCTACCGCGGCGATCTGCTCACGCTGCGCGTACGCGGCGCGCGTACGCTCTCCAGCCGTCTGCGCGAAGGCGGGCTGCCTTTGGAGGAGTGGCGTGCAGTGGGTGGCGTCATAGCGGCGTTCCATCGCGAAGGCATTTGTCACGCCGATCTCAACGCCCACAACATCCTGTTCGATGCCGCGGGCGCCATCTGTTTGATCGACTTCGATCGCGGCCAGGTACGCCGGTCGGGCTGGTGGAAGGATGCCAATCTGGCGCGGCTACGCCGCTCGCTATGCAAAGTGGCTGATGCCTCACCGGCCGTGCCGATGGACGAGGCGGGATGGGCGGCGCTCCTCGACGGATATTTTTTAGGCAGGCCGCCGCCGGCAGTGCGATGATCGACTGATGCTGCAGGTTCTCTACCAGGTTCTGCTGCTGCTGGCCTTTCCGTTTGCGCTGGCCAACCTGCTGTGGCGCGGCGTCACGGATCGTCGCTGGTGGCAGGGTATTTCCCAGCGTTTTGGCTTTGTCGCGCCGCAGTCTGCAGGCTCGGTGTGGCTGCACGCGGTCTCGGTGGGCGAGGTTCAGGCGGCGGCTGCCATCGTCAAGGAATTACGCAACCATCACCCGCAGACGCCGCTGCTGATGACCTGTGGCACGCCCACCGGGGCCGAGCGGGCCAGAGCCCTGTTCGGCGACACCGTGACCGTGAGTTTTTTGCCGTTCGATCTGCTGTGGTGCGTTCGTTTGTTCCTGCGACGGGCGCGACCGCGGATGGGTATCGTCATCGAGAAGGAAATTTGGCCGAATCTTTTTCGGGTGTGCGGTGATCGTGGTATTCCACTCGTGCTCGCGAGCGCTGCCATCACGCGACGCGCCATCGGCCGCTATCGACTGCTCTTTCGTTTGTTCCCGCGCACCCTGGCGGACGGGTTGACCATCGCTGCACAGACCGGTGGTGATGCCGAACGCTTCAAGGAAGCGGGTGCTCCGCCTGAGCGCGTGCACGTCATCGGCAATATCAAGTTCGATCTCGAGTTGCCGGCGAACATCGCCGAACTGGGCGCACGCTTGCGCTCGCAATATGGCCTCGGCTCGCGGTTCGTGTTGGTCGCGGGCAGCACGTACGAGGAGGAGGAGACGGTGTTGCTCGAGGCGCAACGCCAGCTCAAGGCGCGTGGACACGACATTATGATGGTGCTTGCGCCGCGCCATCCGCCGCGGTTCGAGCCGGTGGCGGCGCGTCTTGCGCGCGATGGCGTGATGTTCCTCCGCCGCAGCGAGTCGATCGGTTTCCTCGGGGCGTCGGTGCCCACCTATGTCGAGGTGCTGCTGCTCGATCGACTCGGCGAGTTGCTGGGGTTCTACGCCGCTGCCGACGTGGCCTTCGTAGGGGGCAGCTTGGTGAAGGACGTGGGCGGCCACAACCTGATCGAACCGGCAGCGTTATCCGTACCGTCGTTGACCGGGCCGCACTTCTACAACGCATCCGACATTTCATTGGCGCTCGTCGAGGCGGGCGCGGTGCACATCGTGCGCAACATCGACCAGCTGGTGTTGGAACTCGAGAGACTCGCGGGCGACACGCTGGAGCGCGCCCATCGCGGTTCGATTGGTCAGCAGTTCGTGGCCCGCAACGGCGGCACCACGCGTCGTCTGATGCAGCTGATCGAGCCGATTATCGGGCCGCAGGAGCCTCGGTCAACCAACCATTGACTTCCTCGAGTGTGGTCCGATCGAGGGTGCCCGAGGCGAGACGCAGGCGCATCACGTTGAGCATGTAGTCGTAGCGGCTGCGCGAGTAGTTGGTTTGGGCGGCGGCCAAACTGCGACGCGATTCGAGCACATCGACTGCGGTGCGCGTGCCCACTTCATAGCCGGCTTCCGTCGCCTTGAGAGCGGTTTGGCTGGATTCGAGCGCCTGCCGCAGGGCCGTGACGCGAGAGATCTCGCTGATCACGCCGAGATAGGCATCACGGGCTTGGCGCTCGGTCTGGCGCGAGACGCGGGAGAGTCGCTCGCGCGCCGCCTGCCACTGATACTCCGTCTGCCGCACGCGCGACTGCGTGCCGCCGCCGCTGAAGATCGGCACCGACAGTTGCAGCGAGTAGGTGGTGTCGTCGCTGTCGTTGGTTCGTGTGCCGACGTTGCCGCTAGAAAACTGGATCGGGCTCGTTTGGTCCGTGTTGCTCTTGCTGGCCACGAGGTCGAGTTCAGGCAAGTGGCCGCCAAACGCGGCGCGCACGTTGTCACGGGCGATGTCAGCCGCAAGACGGCTCGAGATCAGCGCGAGATTCTGCTCCATGGAGCGCTCGACCCACTGGGCCTCATCGGCCGGTTCGGGCGACTTGAGCGGCATACCGTCGCCGGGCTTGGCGAGCACGGCGTACTTTTCGGCGGTGATTTCACGCAGCAACTCTTCGGTTGAAGCGAGCTGGCGCTTGGCGGCGATCACCGCCGCGGCGGCGCTATCGCGAGCGGCCTTGGCTTCCTGCACGTCGGTGATGGCAATCAGGCCGACTTCGAAGCGCTTTTCCGCCTGCTCGAGCTGGCGCGAGATCGCCTCGAACGCCGAGGATTGGGCATCGACGTTGTCTTGTGAGGCGAGCACGTTGAAGTAGGCCTCGCTGACCCGCAGGATCAGTTGCTGCTCGGCGGCGCGGAAGTCTGCTTCCGCCTGCGCCACCTGACGACTCGCGCGCTTCAGGGCTACCCAGTTGTCCCAGGAGATGAGGCTCTGGCGCAAATCGAGGCTCCAACGGTCTGTCTCAGGTTTGGAGGTGCTTGAGGAGATGAAGTTGAACACCACCCGGTTGCCGGAACCCGTGGGCTGTTCGATTTCCTGAGGAAACTGACCGAGGGTGCTGGTGTCCGACTTGGACTTGCTGGCGGAGCCTGAAATCTGTGGCAACACCGCCGCCCAGGCCTGCGGGCGGGCCTCGCGCGCGGCCAGCCGCAAGGCATCGGCCTCGCGGATCTGCGGGTCGTTGGCCAATGCACGCTCGTATACCGCCTTCAAGTCCTCAGCCTGTACGGCGGAGGCGGACATCAGCAAACCGAGCGACAGCACGAATACGCGCTTCATATCGAATCCTCAAACGGTGTTATATATCACTATAACAGTTGATAGCCGACAGGCTCAACAGGCGTCAGTATGGACGCAGCGAGGGGTCGATACGTTCACCCCAAGCGAGAATTCCGCCGGTCAAATTGCTCACTGACCGAAATCCACGCTTTTCCAGAAACCAGCAGACCTGCATGCTGCGCCCGCCCGAGCGACACATGACGACGAGCGGTGCCTGCGGGTCGAGTTCGCCAAGCCGAGCCGTCACCTCGCCCATCGGTAGGTGACGAGCGAATTCCAAGCGGCTGATGTCGAGTTCCCAGCCTTCGCGCACGTCGATGACGAGCGGTGCCGTGCCGGCATCGAGCTGGGCTTTGAGCTCTTCGACGCTGATTTCCTCAACCACCAGGATCTCCTCCGTGAACCGACCGCCTGTCCCGGAACAGATTTTACTATGTATCCGTCACTCGGATGGGCGCATGGTGGGGTCTACGCGCTCGGCCCAAGCCAATAACCCGCCGGTCACGTAACTGACGATCCGGAAGCCGTGGCTCACGAGCAATTTACAGGCCTGAGGGCCCCGATTTCCGGATCGACAAATGATCACCACGGGCGACGCCGCATCGAGCTCATGGAGATGGTTCGCCAGCTGGGAGTAGGGGATTTTCAGCGCGAACTCCAATCGCCCAACGTCGAGCTCCGATCGCTCTCGCACATCGATGACCGTCGGCGCCTGTTTCGCGTACATCCGGTACTTGAGCTGCTCGGCCGTGATTTCCTCGATCACTCGTGCGCCCTCCAGCGCTACAAAACTCAAAACGAGAAGGCTTCCTTTGCCCGTGCACCGACGAGTGGTCTGATAGACGTTTCGAACAACACAGTCCGGCGCCACTGCTCGATACCGACTCGCTCGATCAGCGTGGCTTCCATAACGGGTCCCGTGCCGATGATTGCAAAGAGCCGCCCGCCGAGCGCCAGTTGCTGCTCGAAGCGCGCGTCGGGGAGCGGTAGAGAGCCCGTAAGCACGATGACGTCCCAAGCGATGGTGCCGAGTGCACCCTCCGCGTACGCATCACAGTGCTCAATCGTCGCGTTGCGCACTGCGGCCGCCTCCAGATGGCGGCGCGCCGCCGAGACGAGATCTTCGCGGATTTCGAGTGAGCGCACGCTGCAGGCGGTCAGGGCGAGGCAGGCGGTGAGAAAGCCTGACCCTGTGCCGATCTCGAGTACACGTTCGGTGGGGTTCGGCGCGACGGCTTGC
>RGWK01000158.1 GCA_010029775.1 Gammaproteobacteria bacterium | reverse complement strand
TCGTACGGTTACAACGCCGCCACCGGCGAGTACGGCGACATGCTCGAGTTCGGCATCCTGGACCCGGCCAAGGTCACCCGTCTTGCGCTGCAGAACGCGGCTTCGGTCGCCGGTCTGCTGCTCACCACCGAGGTGATGATTGCCGAGGCCCCGAAGGACGACCATGACCACGTGCACCCGGCTCCGGGCGGCATGGGCGGCATGGGCGACATGGGCATGTAAGAGGCGCAAGCCTCTGCAGCCGCGCGCCGTGAGGTGCGCGTCGCACGACGTTCGTCGACATGAAAGGCCCCGGGAGGAAACTCCCGGGGCTTTTTCTTTGAACGCTATTCCTGCGCGGTTGCCGGCTTCCACACGTCGAGGTCGCAGTGCTTCGCCGCCGACGCAAAGTCTCCATCTACGGTGAGCAGAATGAGCTTGTGGCGGATGCACAGCTGCGCGATCAAGGCGTCGACCGTGCCGAGCTGGACGCCCGCGCGCCTACAGAGATTACGAAGTTCCGCCGCGTCAACGTGGTCTGTTCGATCGGGCATCAGCATCGGCAGCGGGGCAAACTTTTCCAGAAGTTCCTTGCGCGCCCTGGGGCCCGTGAAGCCCTGCAACAACTCCTGCAGGATGATGCCAGTGATGACGATCGAGTCGCCGCCGGTGAGCGCGGTCCGCAGCGCTGCAACCTGAGGCGCCCGCTGTTCGCTATCGCGCCGAAACGCCAGCGACCAGACGCTGGTGTCGACCATCAGTGTCACCGACGGGAACGCTCGGATTTGTAGTCGTACGTCTCATCCCACTCGAGCTTGCCCATGAGTTGGGCGAGGTGCTTCTGTTTGCGTCGAGCGACGTATTCTTCCAAAGCGCGCGTCACGGCTGCTTTTTTCGTTCGCTCGCCACCGACCTTCACGGCCAGGTCGAGCAGCTTAGGATCCAAGGACAGGTTGGTAGCCATGTGTCACCTCTTACACATCAATCTACACAAGCCGTCAGGCTCCCGCAATTCGAGTAACGGTGGCCTATGTGGGTGAACAGGCCGCATTTGGCCTTCCTCGGCCCGCCTGGCTACGCCGAGACCGCGCATGCGGTCCTCTGGGCCGTTAAACTGTTGCAGGTCGGTACCGCCGTGTCCGGTTTCTTTGGGTCCGTCATTGAAAGCGAGTTGCCCTCAACGCAAGCATGGTCGGAAACGCGCCGCGCTGTTGATGCTGGGGCTCGTCGAACTCGTGATGTGGGGGCCGCAGCTCGACGCAAAAGACCAAACGAGTCTGCCCGCGTGTTCTGCACGAGTCCCAAGCAGTAAGTGGGATCAGTGTGTCGGCACGGCGACGGGCCCTTGCATTGCCAAGAACAACTGTATCGTCTACTCGGGTGCGTTCCGCGGTGGCCAGTACCATGGTGCGGGCACACTCAACACCGGATCTCGTCTACGGCACTACGGTGAATTCGAAAATGGACTGTCCAATGGCCCGGGCGTTGATATTTTTGACGATTACTCGTTTGAGGTCGGTGAGTTTCGCGACGGTAAACTGATCTCGGGAACGACCCTCACAGCGCTGCACGGCTTCGACGTCAATTGGCGCGAGGGAAGACTGGATATCCTCGAGCGCGTAGTTTCGCCCCGCTCCGATCGTCGCACGGGCGAGTTCGATGGGAATCGTGAATTGCGCCACGGCGTCGGTGTTCTCGAGTTGGCCGGAGTCACCGTCAGGTTTGTCGAGAATCGTCCGACCGAAAAAAGTTTCGTCGGATCCACGATCGAACTGTTAGGCAGCCGCCGCATCGGCACCTTCCCTTATCCGTACGCCGCATTGCAGGGCGAGGGGCGGGAGATACGTTTTGACGGCGAGCAATGGAGCGGGGTGTTCGAAAACGGTCTGCTGGCGAGCGGGGTGAAGGTGGCTGCCGATGGGACTGTGCGGCGCGGGGAGTTTCCCGGTGGATCGAGCGGTTTTGTCGGGCAACGCACG
This sequence comes from Gammaproteobacteria bacterium, assembly GCA_010029775.1. Taxonomy (GTDB): domain Bacteria; phylum Pseudomonadota; class Gammaproteobacteria; order Steroidobacterales; family Steroidobacteraceae; genus UBA964. The sequence goes on along the minus strand of RGWK01000158.1, from coordinate 3,321 downwards.
GAGCCTGACGGTAGCCGTTGGAATGAAAAACTGGAGAACCTCACCGAAACGAGCGGTCCGTTCACCATGCGCTACGAGGCAAGGTTCGTTCGTCCTGACGGCGTCGTCGGCATCGTGCCAAGCCAAACTATTTCGATCGGGCAACAGACCCGCCAGTCCATTTACCTGTCGCCATCAGGAGCCGTGCTCGCCGGGGAGTTCCGCGCGGGAGTGCTGGATGGCATCGGGCAGGCCGTCTTTCGCAACGGTGAGCGTTACCGAGGCCAGTGGAAACGGGGGCTTTACCACGGGCAAGGGATTCTTTTCGGACTCGACGGATCTCGGCAGAAAGCCGGTCGTTGGGAGAGCGGGCGTTTCGTCGAATCCACCGACGTCGATGAAACGGCGTGGTCATTACCGCTCGATGCTGCAGTCGCCGACTTGATCGACAACGGAAAAATCAGCGCCACGCCTGCGCGACTCGAGGCCTTGCGCACCGAGGCGCGATCGCTCCTCGACAAACCCCTGCCCGATTGTCCCCAAGGGCCCGTCGAAACCCGCGACGCGTGTTTCGGCATCGAGCAACCGGCGTTCGGGGCAATTTATGTCGGGGAGTTTCGCCGGGGACTTCAGGACGGTCAGGGCCTCTTGTGGGCGCCGGAGTATCAGTACCGCGGCACGTTTCGAAACGGCAAACCGGATGGACAGGGTCGTCTCAACAGTCGAGCGGGTGAGTACTCGGGTGGTTTCCTTCAGGGCCAGTTTCACGGACAGGGCCGGTTTTCCTCTCCCGACGTGAATTACGAGGGAGAGTACCGATTTGGTAAGCCGGACGGTTTCGGCACGCTCACGGTGCGCGATGGCGTGAGGTATCGGGGTCAGTTTCTCGAGGGGCGGTATCACGGCCAAGGAACTTTGGAACTGCCGCATGGAGCGGTGTTCGCGGGCAAGATGGTCCGAGGGGAACTTGTCGAAGGGGAGCGACGATTCGATGACGGGCGCGTGTTCACAGGCAAGTTCGGCACCGCCGTAGGCGGTGGGGTCTCGTTTTCAGGTACCGGCAAGATCGTGCTGCCCAACGCATTTTCCTATGAGGGCGAATTTTTGGACTCTCGCTTTCAGGGTCAAGGTGTTTTCACCTGGGCCAATGGGGCTCGATACGAAGGTCGATTCGAAAAAGGCGATTTCCACGGTCAGGGGCGCTACCAGTTCGTCGATGGCAGCGCATTCGTCGGCAGCTTCGAACGTGGCATGCGCAACGGCGAAGGAGTGGAGTTCGCTGCCGACGGATCCGCGCTGCGCTCGGGCCGCTGGGAGCAGAACAAGCTCATCTCGATCAAGCCTTGACTCACGACGAGCGAAAAGAGAAATCCAGCGTTCGAAGCAACCCGCTATGTATTGGGGACGGAGCCTGTCGAATCGGGCATCGGCGTTTGTGACGCGGTGGTTTTCGCCCCAGCGCGAGACAGAACTCGGAGGAGGGGTGGGTGAAATCCTGAGCGCCTTCGCGATCGAGATTGTTGCCTTCCAGCACTTCTTGCAACGACCAGGCGCCGAGGAAAAACCGCAACAGCTCTTCGAGGGACAGTGGACGAATGGAGGTTCGGGTGCGCTTCCCGCTCAACGTATCGCCACCGTATTCGTCGACGACGCGGTAGTAGATTCGGCTCTTGCCGGCCTTGGCGTAGATTGAGGTGACATCGCTCGTGGTCGAGTCGATGGTGATACGCGCGATCTCGACCTCCGCCTCCTGGCGGTTCGGCAAATACTCCCCGCCCATGAACGAGGGGTGCAGCATGCCGAGCGCGCGGCGATCCGCTTCTTGCAACACCGGTGTCGAGTAATACTCATCGAGCGCCGTCACCCTGTTGGCATCGTAAGCCTCGCGGATGGCGTTGCGCCGCCGCTCGCCTTTGATCGCCGCGATCGTGTGGGTCTCGTGGGTGATGGGCCAGAAATAACTCTCCGGCCGGTAGGACAGGTCGAGCGACGCGTTCGATAGCGACGCGATTGATCCAGACATGGTCTTCTCCTCTTTAGCGGGTTTGGACGAACTGCCCGGGGCCGCAATTTGGTGAACTCCCCCGGCTCGTAAGGTGAGCCACTCCGGGAATGTCTCCCGATATTCAGTATCTAATCATGTCGCCGGATCAAAGGATGAGCCGCTGGAATATTTTTCATGACGTCGCGCACGACCGCGGCTCCAAGCGTAGGCCATCTTGATCCGGCGGCTACCCTCCTCGGAGAGGTACTTGTCGGTCGGTTTGATTCCCACACGGCCAAGATCGAGTCGGTCGCCATCCCAGCAACTCTGGATCGTCGCATCGGTGCTGACCTCGCCGCCGCTGTGATGCCGAATCGCATAGGCGAGACGATCGAGCTGCGCCGGCCATGCCCGGGATCACGCCACTCGTCCTCGCGCTGACTGTCGTGCAGAAACGCAAAGAGTTCGACCACGAGCACATCCGCAGTACGCGCCCGCGCGATCGTCATGGCGTGATGGCGAACCCGGCCCCAATGATGGGCCCCGTGATCTCCCGTCCAATCGAGCACGAAGCCACGGCGTACCTCGGCGAGAAGCCCGCGGCGGTCGTACATGACCGGCTCAGTTTCCGGGTAGGTGTTCATCAATCACCGTGACGATCAATAGTTCCGGCCTCGCCCCAAAGCGAATCGGCATCACCGATGTGCCAAGCCCACGCGTGACGTACAGTTTACCGAGCGGCGTCGGGTACTCACCAGACACAAAACGGCCGCTGCCTTCGGGCGTGTAGGGCGCCCAACCAAAGAGCGAAATCTGTCCGCCATGCGTATGGCCGGAGACCAGGAGATCGAACTGCACCGATCCCAGGCTCACATCGACAGACTCGAAAAATCCGGGTGAGTGCTGCACGAGCAACCACGGTGTCGCCTTGTCGCACTGTGAAAGTGCCTTGGCCAACGCGGGTCGCCCCGCGGTGAAATCGTCGAGACCTACGATGCCGCGGTAGCAGTCATCAACCAACAGGGAGACGTCGTATTCCGCATAGAGCTCCGCCAGTTGTTGACGGTCGATTCCGCTCCAATATTCCCAGTTGCCGAGCACGGCGACTTCTCGGCCGGTGGCAGTTGGGTCAAGAAATCCCTGAGCGCCTCGAGATCCTCAGGATCGTCAACCATATCGCCCGCGAGGACGATCAGTTCGGGCGATCGCTCACGAAGGCGCTCGATAACCTCTCGCTCCAGAGAGTTGCCTCCGGTCGGATGCAGATCGGAGATCACTGCAATGGTGCGGTAAGGGGTAGCGTCACCTCGGATTCGCAGTTCCGTTACCTCGAGCCATCGCGGCTCGACGCCGACACT
>RGWK01000157.1 GCA_010029775.1 Gammaproteobacteria bacterium | reverse complement strand
AGTAAAGCACGAGGCCCGCCGGGAAGAACGCGAAGGTCGCGCTCATGACGATCGGCAGGATCATGAATACCTTGGCCTGGATCGGATCGGGCGGCGTCGGGTTCAACTTGTACTGCACGAACATGGCGCCCGCCATGATCACCGGCAGCACGAAGAACGGATCGCGTGAGGAAAGATCCTGGATCCAACCGATGAACGGCGCTTGGCGCATTTCCACGCTCTCGAGCAGCACCCAGTAGAACGCGAAGAACACCGGCATCTGGATCAGGATGGGCAAGCAGCCCGCAGCCGGATTGATCTTCTCGCGCTTGTAAAGATCCATCATCGCGCGGCCGAGCTTCTCGCGATCGTCCTTATAGGTCTCTTGCAGGTTCTTCATGCGCGGCGCCAGCACGCGCATGCGCGCCATCGATTTGCCGGAGGCTTCGGACAGCGGATAGAACACGAGCTTCAGCAGCAAGGTGATGAGCACGATGGCCCAGCCCCAGTTGCCGACGAGGTTGTGGGCCTGCTCGAGCAGCCAGAAGAGCGGCTTGGCGAGCAGCGTGAGCATGCCGTAGTCCGCAACGAGATCCAGGCGTGGCCCCGCCGTTTCGAGTTGCGCCTGCAACTTCGGCCCGACGAACAGGGTTTCTTTGAGCGTGCCACCGCTTTGCGGGGCGACGGTAACTGCGTGCCCTGTTGTCGAGAGCAGGTACTGGTTGCCCTCGGTCTTTAACGTGTAGCGGTAACTCTTACCTTCAGCGGGCACGACCGCAGTAACGAAGTGATGCTGCATGCCGGCGATCCAGCCGCCGGTAATGTCACGAGCGAGCGAGCGATCCTCGGCATCCTCGCGGTTCAGCTTGTGGTATTTGGTGCCGTCGTAGTACGCCGGGCCTTGGAACGCGTAGCTCTCCACGCTGAACATCGAGCGCTTGACGGGAATGTCGTCGCGCAGGATCTGCGCGTAGGGGGCCGCGGTCCACGGCGCGTCACCGCGATTGTCGATGTCGTACTGCAGATCAATACGGTACTCGCCGCGACGCAGTACGTACGTCTTGGTGACAGTGACGCCCGTCGAGGCATCGGTCCACTGCAGCGGCACGCGCAACTCGTTGCTGCCGTCGCTCAACGCGAATCGCGTGGCGGTAGTAGTGAAGGTCGCGAGATGCGTCGGACGCGCGCCGCCCGCCTCGTCCGTTAGGCCGGTTTGCAAATAGTAGAACTGCTGCGGATTACGGTTCAGCAGACGTACTCTCGTGTCCTCGCCCTTCACGAGCGGGTACTTGCGCAGGTCGGCACGAACGAGCCCGCCGCCCTGCAACGTCACTTCCATATCGAGCACATCGGTGATGACGCGAACGCTCGGTGCCGTCGCGACGGTGGGGCTTGTCGTCGGAGCGGCAACGCCCGCCAAAGCCCCCGGGGCCGATCCGGTCGCCGGCGCGGCAGCGGCCGCGGCGGGAGCCGCGGCGCTCGAGGGCACGCTCGCGGCAAGCCCGGTGGGTGCCGATCCCGGCGCAGTCGTCGTCGCAATAGGGGGCGCCGTCACGGCGGGCGGCGCGTAGTCGCGCTGCCACGTCTCGTAATTGATCCACAGCGCGAGGACGAGGCCGAGCCAAAGAAACATGCGAGCGTTGGTCGAGGTCACGATCTGCGTATCCGTAGGGGAGTCAATGAGTGGGTGGGCGCGGCGGAACGGGGTCAAACCCGCCTTCGCGCAATGGATGACAACGACCGATGCGCCGAGCCGCAAGCCAACTGCCGCGCCAAGCACCATGCGTCTCGAGAGCCTCGAGCGCGTAGTGCGAGCAGCTCGGGTGATAGCGGCATCGCGGACCCAACAAGGGGCTCACGAGCAGCTGATACACCCTGATCAAGGCGCGGAGGATGGCGCGCATGTCGTTGCTACCTTTTGCCAGAGCCCTGCGAGGCTCTGCCGAATTCGAGTGGCCGGCGCGCCGCGGGCCGCCGCACGCGCACCGACGATGACGTCGGCGGCAGGCAGCTCGGACTGGGCCAGCCGGAAGGACTCGCGAATTATGCGACGAAGTCGATTGCGCGCGACGGCATTTCCGACGGTCTTGGCCGCAATCGCCAGACCGAGCCGGGGGTGACCGAGGCTGTTCGGACGTACAGTCACCGAAAGGTGGGAGTCGTGGAAGCGGCGCCCGAATCGGTACGCCGAATCGAAATCTGTCTTGCGTAACACGCGCCGCGAGGCAGGAAAGCCCCGGCTGGCGGGTTGGACGGACGATTCGTCCCGGATCAGGGGATCAGCTTCTTGCGGCCCTTGGCGCGGCGGCGAGCCAGGATCTTGCGGCCATTGGCCGTGGCCATGCGGGCGCGGAAGCCATGGGTACGAGCGCGGCGAACTTTGCTGGGCTGATAGGTGCGTTTCATGGTCGCGTCACCGAAAAAAGGTCGCAGAGGGTAAGCAGGGGCCTCGAACCTGTCAAGTCACGAAAGATATCCACAGGCTTCACCGGCGGTATATTCTTCGTCTCCCCTTGGACCCTTCGTATTGGCAGGCAGGCACGCCCGTGGACTCGTCGCTGTGGAATCGTTGTGCGCACGCGCTGGAAAACGAGCTGCCGGAGTCGCAATTCAATACCTGGGTTCGCCCGTTGCAATCGCTGGAAGGTGACGGCGCGATCAAGCTGCTCGCACCGAACCGCTTCGTGGTCGACTGGGTAAACGCCAATCTGCTGCCACGCATCGGCGAATGGCTGCGCAACGAGCTGCAAGGCGAAGCACCGATCGTCACCGTCGAGGTGGGTTCTCGGCCGGAACCGGTCGTGGCCCCACCCGCGATGGCCAATGACGCATCGAGTCCGAGCGCTCGACGGAGCAAGGGGCTCGTCGTTGGCGGACGTCTCAATCCGGACGCCACGTTCGAAAACTTCGTCGTCGGCAAGAGCAACCAGCTCGCCAAGGCGGCTGCGCAGCAGGTCGGGGAAAACCCCGGGAAAGCCTACAACCCGCTGTTCATTTATGGCGGCGTAGGGCTCGGCAAGACCCACCTCATGCACGCCGTCGGGCACGCCATTCTCGCGCGCAATCCGGACGCCCGCGTGGCCTACGTGCACTCGGAGCGATTCGTCAGCGATATGGTAAAGGCGCTGCAGCACAACCAGATGAACGAGTTCAAGACAGCGTATCGCTCGCTCGATGCGCTGTTGATTGACGACATCCAGTTCTTCGCCGGCAAGGAGCGTTCGCAAGAAGAATTTTTTCATACCTTCAACGCGTTGCTCGAAGGCCAACAGCAGGTAATCCTCACCTGTGATCGTTATCCGAAAGGCGTTGAGGGCCTCGAAGAGCGCTTGAAATCGCGTTTCGGTTGGGGACTGACGGTGGCCATCGAGCCGCCCGAACTCGAAACCTGCGCGGCAATTCTCATCAGTAAGGGCGAGGCGGCCGGTGTCACGCTCAGTCAGGATGTGGCGTTGTTCATCGCCAAGCGGATCCGCTCGAACGTCCGTGAACTCGAAGGCGCGTTACGCCGAGTCATCGCTAATTCCCGGTTCACCGGCCAGCCGATCACCGTCGATTTCACGAAAGACGCGCTGAAGGATCTGCTCTCTTTGCAAGCGCGGCTGATCACGATCGAGAACATTCAGAAAACCGTTGCACACTACTTTCGCTGCCCGGTCTCGGATTTGCTGTCCGAGAGCCGCAGCCGTTCGATCGCAAGACCCCGCCAGGTGGCGATGGCTCTGGCCAAGGAACTCACGAGTCACAGCCTGCCGGAGATCGGCGAAGCCTTCGGTGGCCGGGATCACACGACGGTGTTGCACGCCTGCCGGCGCATCAAGGAGTTGCGGCAGACGGAGCAACGCATCGCGGAAGATTATTCAAACCTGTTGAGAACGCTGACAGGATGATGAGGACAAGTTGTGGATGTTTTTGGAGCGCAAAATCATTCACAATCCGTCCACAGGGAGTGCCCGTGTTATGCGCGGGTTCACACACGGCCCGCAATGCGGGAAGGTACTGAAAATGCCGGTGTTTCCAGAGTTATCCTCTTTTCCACCGGCCCTATAACCATCACTACTTCTTGATTCATATCCATTCAAGAGATCTATGAAACTCACAGCCACTCGCGAAGAGATTCTCGGTCCGGTCCAAAACGTGATCGGAGTCGTCGAGCGCCGCCAGACGATGCCGGTGTTGTCGAACGTTCTGTTGAGCGCCCGAAATGGCAAGTTGGCCATAACAGGCACCGATCTCGAGGTGGAGCTGGTAAGTGCCATTGCGCTGACTGTGCAGACGCCGGGCGACATCACGGTGCCGGGGCGCAAACTCCTAGACATCTTGCGGGCGTTGCCTGAAGGCGTGTCGGTGACGCTGACGGTAGAGGGCGATCGACTGGTCGTTCGCGCGGGCCGTAGCCGGTTCACCTTGTCGACGCTGCCGGCGGCGGAATTCCCGCTGGTGGAAGAGATCAACGCACAGCAGACGCTGCGCTTGCCGCAAGCGGAGTTCCGCAAACTCATCGATAAGACCCATTTCTCGATGGCGCAGCAGGACGTGCGCTACTACCTCAACGGCATGCTGCTGGAGTCCGAGGGAGGCCGGCTGCGCGCCGTGTCGACCGACGGACACCGCCTGGCGTTGTGTGAGGCCAATTTGGCTGAGAGGGTGACGGGCAAACAGCAGGTCATTCTGCCGCGCAAGGGCGTGCTTGAGCTTCAGCGCATGCTGGGTGAAAGCGGTGATATGGAGCTTAGCGTCGGAACGAACCACGTTCGCTGCCAGATTGGCGATATTCGCTTCACTTCGAAGCTGATCGACGGCAGATTTCCGGAATACAGCCGAGTCATCCCGATGAACGCTAACCGCATTATCGACGCAGATCGGGGCATTTTGCGGCAAAGTCTGCAAAGAACGGCGATTTTGTCGAATGAGAAGTATCGTGGCATCCGCCTGAACATCAAACCGGGCGTGCTCACCTTGCAGGCCCACAATCCTGAACAGGAAGAGGCTGAGGATCAGGTCGAGGTCACGTACGCGGGAGAAGAGATCGAGATTGGGTTCAACGTGACCTATTTGCTCGATGCGCTATCCGCCATCGACACGGAGCGCGTCAATATCGCGCTGACCGATGCCAACAGCAGTTGTCTGATCACCGCCGCCACATCCGATGGAGCGCGGTACGTGGTCATGCCCATGCGTTTGTGAAATGACCCTGGCGGAGCTTCGGATTGAAGACCTCCGCTGTATCGAGATTGCAGAGCTGGGGTTTGGGCCGGGCATCAACCTGATCTACGGCGCCAATGGGGCCGGCAAGACCTC
>RGWK01000156.1 GCA_010029775.1 Gammaproteobacteria bacterium | reverse complement strand
TAACCGGCGATTGGCAAATACCTTAAGCGGCCCGACGCCGGCCCCGCGTTGCCATCCGGCGACCGGTCAACGTGTGCGCTCTTGGGGTAAATAGCCAACATCAGATTCGATCGGCTGTCCTGGGTAATCGCCGAACTCGGTGAGTTGGTCAACGACACCTGCTCCGATGCAAAAAAAAGGGGCGCAGGAGGACGTTTGAGCCGATTGATCAGTCGCTCAGATTCAAAGCAAACAAGACATCCGGCAAGAGCCGAGGATCGCTGTAAGCGCTTGACTCGTTGCGGGGCAGTTCCAGGTCGCAGATCATGCCTACTTCGGCACGCTCCCGATACGCTGCGCGGGTGCGGCGCGAAGCGTTGTCGGTGGCGCCCGCCCAGGGTTGAAGTCGTTCACCACGTGCGCTGAGGCGTAGCCGATGGACACACCACAGATTAGTCGGTACGGCGCCGGAATCTCGAAAGCTTGGCGTACCGGTCCAGCCCAGGTGGCCAGAGCCCCCTGCGCGCACGTGGCCAGACCGTGGGCCTGCGCCGACAGCATCAGCGTCTGCAGGTAAACACCCGTATCGAGCACCGAAAATTCGCGCAGACCCCTGTGCGCAAATAGAAATAACACCGTTGGTGCGCCAAAGAATTCGAAGTTGCGACGCATCTGGCTGTCGCGCGCCGCCCTGTCATGGTGGCCGATACCCAGCAGATCATAGAGGCCGCGACCGGTCTCGCGGCGGCGCGGCTGCAGGTCGTTCGGGTAGGTGAACTGGGTGTCGAAGTCCCCATCCGGAAGACCGCGGCGAGTGAGCAGCAATTTGAGTTTGGCCAGCGCACCGCCACGCTGCGCCGACATGCCCCGGTCGAACAGCTCGCAGAGCTCGGCGGCCAGCTGGTCGCGCAACGCCCCGCTCGCTACCGCGACTCGATAGGGCTGCGTGTTGGACCAACTCGGCGCCCAGTTGGCGTCTTCCAGCACCGCGTCGAGCACGTGCTTGTCGATCGGCCGCGGAAGGAAGTCGCGCACGCTGCGCCGGCTGCGAATGAGTGCCGACAACGCGGCTGCGTCGGCAGCGCTCACGAGATTGCTCCGCGAACGGCCGGCGAGGTCTCGTGCTCGCCAAACCAATCGAGCACCTCTCGCCAAAGAGGTTCGGACTTGCGGCGAAAGTACCCCATGTGTCCAATCGGCCCGAGGCCACGCTGCGCCGGATCGATGTCCACCGCCTGCCAGCGTGTGTTGCGGTAGCCGGCCATGAAGGCATCGCGCGAGGCTGGAGAAGCCCACAAATCATCCAGTGCGTTGGCTGCGACGATGGGTGTGGTGATGCGGTCAAAGCGCGCCGCGATGTGCGACATCGCCGGGTCGTCAAAGAAGTAGCGCGGATAGCGGCACCAGTGTTTCCAGTCGCGGTACACGCCGAGCGGCAGATCCTCGCCGAAGCCCAGCCAACTCCACGCCAAATAGCCGTTCCAGCGCACCAGCAACGGCCCCACGACGCGCCAGAGGAAGACGACCTTCAGCCGCTCGGCAATCGGCATCCAGCCGTGCCAGCCCGCGCCGGTAGCGAAGGTGTAGAAGCGCGCCACGCGATCGGCATTGGGTAATAAGCCAAAGGCGTGGCCTCCAAACGAGTGCCCCACCATGAACAGCGGCAAGGACTCGTCCGCCATCGCATCGACGGCGGCGGCTAGGTCTTGGTGCGCCCAGTCCAGGTAGGCCGTGCGAAAGCCCTTGAGCGAGGCCGAGCGAGACAGACCAATGCCGCGATAGTCCAGCGTCAACGTGGAGTAGCCGTGCGCGCTGGCGAACTCGGCAAAGGCCTTGTAGAAGAGCTGCGGCACGCCCGTTGCGCCCGCCACGACAAGGTGGCCGCGCACGGGGCCGCGGGCAGCGTAGCGCAGCGCAGTGATGGGAAAGCCGTCGCGCGGGTTCAGGATCAGGGTTTCGGCACTGACCGCAGCGGGTGCGTTCGGTATAGACGTGGTTTCAAGCATTCGGTGTGCTCCGCCCACCAAGGGCCAGCCGCAAGAGACCTACCAGGGCCTCGGAAGCGTCGCTCATGGCGCGCACGTTGCCGGCCACGCGGGCTTGCACCAGCGCGCCCTCATAGGCGGAGACAATCAGCGCAGCGGCGCCGCGCGCCTGCTCATGCGCCATACCGGCGCCGGCAAGCGCGTTGGCCAGGCGCGTCCGGATAGCGGAAAAGCCATCGGCCAAGGCGGCGCGGATCGCCTCGTCCTCAGGCGTAGACTCCAGCGCGATGGTGGCGAGCGGGCACCCGCTCGCGAAACCGCTGCCGGCCAGCACCCGTTGCGCTTGGGTCATCCAGGCACCCAGCGCTTGTACCGGATCGCCAGCGCGCTGCAGCGTTTTATCAAGATCGGCGCAAAGTTTCGCCACCACAGACTCGATCGCGCATACCGCGAGTTCCGCCTTACCGCCCGGAAAGTGGTGGTACAGCACGCCCTTCGGCGCCCGGGCAACTGTCAATAACTCGTTCAAGCCAACGCCGTGATAGCCCCGCGTGCGCAGGGCATCGAGCATGGCGGCGACGAGGCGATCGCGCGTACCGGAGGTTGGGGTGGGAGTGCCTTTTACCACAGGAACAATCTATAGACCGGTCGGTCTACCGTCAACCGTTTGCTGCAGTTGGCCCTGGTACCTATCCGACGGCCGGCGCGTGGCTGGATCTGGTCAGTAGGTCACGCCAACCGTCGGTTCTGAGGCCTCTGGGTCGGCAGCAATCATCTGGCGGGCCAAGTTCACTGCTCGCATGAAGCCCGGCGTCGAAGCCCACGAGGACGCTCGCCTGATCCGGAAGGTGTTCTAGGTGCGCACTCACGCAGGCCCTGAACGAATTGGAAACTGTTCGACGGGCTCGGGGACCATTCGAAAAATTTTTGGCGGACGAATAGTAACTACCGCACAAATTGTCTCAGGTCCACGGAAACTTTGACTTTGGAGGGGTTTCAGGATTCGAATTACGAATCCTTCGGACCGGCTTGATTATTACCGACGACGATCTTGTTGGCTGTGGCGCTACGCGCCACACTGCGGCCGTGATCAAGTCGTTCAGACACAAGGGCGTCGAGCGCTTCTTCCGAACGGGCAGTAAAGCCGGCATTCAAGCGACACATGCCTCCCGGCTCGCGCGGCAACTCGCTTTTTTGAATTGCGCGAAAGCGCCTGCGGATATGAACATTCCCGGTTGGAATCTGCATCCCCTCAAAGCGAAGCTCGAAAACCACTGGAACGTCAGTGTCAGTGGCGATTGGCGGCTGACATTCATGTTTGAAAACGGCGACACCGTACTGATCGACTATCAGGACTACCACTGAGGTTTTTTTATGAACGAAATTCACAATCCCCCTCACCCAGGTCTCACGCTTCGGGATGACGTACTGCCCGCCCTTGGCTTGCAGGTCGGCGAAGCGGCCGCTCAACTTGGCGTCGACCGAACAACGCTATCGAAGGTACTCAACGGTCGTGGCGCAATCAGCCCAGCAATGGCGCTACGCATCGAACGCTGGCTTGGGCGCGATCGCGGCGGTGCCGCCGAGGTGTGGCTTGCGCAACAGACTGCCTATGATCTTTGGCATGCCAGATTGGCGCTCAAAAAGTCCAAGACGTTGCAGGGCGTCAAATCCGCGGCAAAGCGCGCAGCGTGATGCATCCGCGGAGAGGGTGAGATTGACTCGGCGAGTTCGTCCACGAACCCTGCTCGGATGCCAAACAAAAAGGGGCGCAAGGTCCCTTTGTTTGGCATTGGCGGAGTGTTCGCACTGTAAGCATTAACGGGCTCGGGTCCAAAGGGGGTGAAAATTACCCCGCAGAGCAGTTACAACTGAAAGGTGTACTCAGGCCTTGCTTTGTCTGTATCCCATGCGATACAGTTGAACTGTGATCGAAATCCGCCAAACCATCGAGTACGCCCGCTGGTTTGGCGCCTTGCGCGACAGAACAGCCAAAGCACGTATCGATATACGAATTCGACGCCTATCTCTGGGAAATCCAGGAGACGCCAAGCCGGTTGGCGATGGGATATCCGAACTACGAATCGATTACGGACCAGGCTACAGGATCTATTACGTCCAACAAGGATCAACGCTCGTCGTATTGCTCGCTGGCGGCGACAAGTCTTCGCAAGAACGTGATATCCGACTCGCCAAGCAAATTGCGCGTGACCTTTAGGAACTGACTATGTCAAAGACCAAAACGAAACTCTGGGATCCATCCGAACATCTCGCTTCTGAGGAAGACATGGCGGCTTACCTCGAAGCTGCACTCCAAGAGGGTGACGCAGCACTCATCGCGGCTGCACTCGGCGATATCGCGAAAGCCAAAGGCATGAGCCAAATTGCGCGTGAAACTGGGCTCGGACGTGAGAGTCTCTACAAGTCCCTTTCGGCTGAGGGCAATCCCGAGTTCGACACCATTATGAAAGTGATCAACTCGCTGGGACTACAACTCCACGCCTCGCCGTCGACGGGAAACGGTTGATTCATCGAAACTGAGATTGACGAGGCTCTCCTGCCGAATCTCCGACGGCGAGTTCGTCCACGAACCCTGCTCACACCAATGAAATAAAAATGGGAGCAAAAGGCCCCATTTTTTTATTTCATCTAGCGGGCCATTCGATTCCGAATCTCAGTTTATTCAGACAAAGGCAACTGCACGCTGCGAGGATCTTCTGGAAATTATTTTGGGGGGTATGGATTCTGCCCCTGGCACCCGTCTTGAGTAATGAGATCAACCATTGACGCATGAAACATGCGCCCGAGCGCTAGCGACGCCCCCCGGAAATTAGTCACGTAAAGGTCTAGAGTCTGACCCTGAAGCAGGAGGTCGTAAGGAAGCCGATCGAGGGGTTTCGGCGTGGGCATCATTAATTAAGCAGGAGCGCTTGACGGGATTTGGATCACAATTTTTTTCTTAGGACTAGATACATAAAACGCGCTCCTCGGCAGCTCTACGTAAAACGAGTCCGTATTGTTTTTTCCTCGAACGAGGAGCCAGTGATCTAGTTCGCTTCCAGCTCTCGCCCAAGCTTTCTGATTCACGCGCCTCCGCAAAGTCGACGTCTGCAGCAGCCCTACTCCAAGGCTAAACGTAAAATCCACGATCGCCACCAACCGCCCTTCTGGCTCGGTCGCAAAAATCGGGCATTACCGGAGCGTCGCGGCGAGCGCTGCCTTCAGATCGTTCGCGAGTAACGCGGACGCCGTGCGAAAGCTTCGTCCGATACCTCCTGACCTCACCCGGTAAAGTCAGGAGGTTGTGAGACAAAACGCCTCTGAGACGCCTTTTCGGG
>RGWK01000155.1 GCA_010029775.1 Gammaproteobacteria bacterium | reverse complement strand
TGAGTCGGCGCTCGGCGATCTGAAGAGCGTGCTCAAGGGCGACGACAAGGACAAGATCGAGAAGAAGCTCGAGGCGCTGATGCAGGCTTCCTCGAACATCGCGCAGCAGGCGTACTCGGCTGAAGGCGCGGGTGCGGCGGGCGGTGCAGCCGGTGCCGAGGCGTCGGCGAGCGACGATCGTGGCGATGTGCTCGATGCCGAGTTTGAGGAAGTGAAGGACAAGGATCAGGGCCGCAAGGCGTCCTGAGCGGGACGCCCCTGAGCCATGGCCAAGCGCGACTACTACAAGGTCCTCGAAGTGGCGAGGAATGCGTCGGAGGCCGACATCAAGAAGGCCTACCGACGCCTTGCCATGAAATATCACCCGGATCGCAATCCGGATGACAAGGACGCGGAGGAGCGCTTCAAGGAGGCCAAGGAAGCCTACGAGGTGCTGACGGACGCCCAGAAGCGCGCCATCTACGACCAGCACGGCCACGACGGTATCGATGCGGCGCGGCAGGGCGGCGGCGGTGCCGGGGGCGGCGCGGATTTCGGCGATATCTTTGGCGAAGTCTTCGGCGATATTTTCGGCGGAGGCCGCCGCGGCGGTCGTTCGCAGGTGTTTCGTGGTGCGGATCTGCGCTACGAACTCGAGCTCGAATTGCCGCAGGCGGTATTCGGCCACACCACCGAGATCGAGATTCCGCGTCTCATGGAATGCGAGACCTGTCACGGCAGCGGTGCTGCCAAGGGTCACTCGCCGGTCACCTGCGATCAGTGCCAAGGCTCGGGCCAGATGCGCATCTCGCAGGGATTTTTCCAGTTGCAGCAGCCCTGCAATCGCTGCCGCGGTACGGGGCGTATCGTCAAGAACCCGTGCGACACCTGCCTTGGGCAAGGGCGCGTGCGGCGCACGAAGAAGCTCTCCGTGAAGGTGCCTGCGGGCGTCTCCACCGGCGATCGCATCCGTTTGGGTGGCGAAGGCGAAGCGGGCCGCAACGGCGGTCCCCCGGGCGATCTTTATATCGAGATGAACGTCAAGCCGCACCCGATCTTCGAGCGTGAGGGCGACGATCTCTCCTGCGAAGTCCCAGTGAGTTTCGCCACGGCGGTGCTCGGCGGTGCGGTCAATGTGCCGACGCTCGAGGGCGAGGTGTCGCTCAAGATCCCGGCTGAAACGCAGTCAGGGCGCGTGTTCCGCTTGCGCGATAAGGGCGTCAAGCCGGTTCGCGGCGGTGATCGGGGCGATCTGTTCTGTCGCGTTGTGGTAGAAACGCCTGTGAACCTGTCTGCGGAGCAGCGCGAGCTTCTGAAGAAGTTCGATCAGTCGCTGCGCAGCGATGGGCGCGGGCACACGCCGCGCGAAGAAGGCTTCTTCGAGGGCGTGAAGCGGTTTTTCTCCGGGGAGTAAACGCAGATGCGTTGGGTGATGGTCGGTGCAGCCGGACGCATGGGGCAGGCGATCACGCAGCTTGCGAGCACGCAGTCGCAGTGGCACTGCGTCGGCGCCATTGATCGCATCGCCGATGCGGCGCGGGGCATCACGACGGATCTCTCCAGCGTGTTGCCGGGCGCAGAGGTCATGATCGATTTCTCCTCACCCTCGCAGACTGCCGCGAATCTCGCGCGTTGTGCGGAGCAGGGTGTGGCGGCACTCATCGGCACCACCGGACTCGGTGAGGATGTCGAGGCCGCCGCCGCTGCCGCGGCGCAACGTATCCCAGTGTTGATCGCGGCGAATACGAGTCTCGGTGTCACGTTGCTCGCTGAACTCGTGCGCGCTGCGGCGCGCGCGTTGCCTCCGACCTTCGACATCGAAATTTTCGAAGCCCATCACAGGCACAAGAAGGATGCGCCCTCGGGCACGGCCCTGGCCCTCGGGCGGGCGGCCGCAGGTGGTCGCGGCCAGTCGCTGGATGAGGTGGCGGTGGCGCCTCGTGGCGCCGGAGAGCGTAAAAACGGCGAAATCGGCTTCTCTGTGCTGCGATCGGGCGACATCGTCGGCGATCATGCTGTCTACTTCGCGGGTGAGGGCGAGCGGCTGGTATTGCAGCATCAGGCCACGGATCGGACGATTTTTGCCCGGGGTGCCCTGCAGGCGGCGAGTTGGCTCGTCGGGAGGCCCGCCGGCCGCTATTCCATGTCGGATGTAATTGGTTTAAAAACAATTAGTTAGAGCATTTCACCGTAATTTAATCGAAGTTTTTCCCCGCCGATTTCCATGGACAGAGGGGGGGCTAAAAACATAGAATTTCCTTCTAATCCGATAGCCGGGTTAGTCCGTGCAGGGCGGGAGGTGTTCGAGAGGATGCCTCCCGCTTTGTTCATCTAAACCTCGCACACTGCGTCGGAGAGGTTTGGCAGAAGAACACACACGGGTGATTCGAGTGAGCGATGCAGTGTTGGCGCTCGCGGACGGCTCCACGTTCCGCGGTGAATCGATCGGCGCACCAGGCGCCACTTCCGGTGAAGTCGTTTTCAATACCGCACTCACCGGGTATCAGGAAATTCTCACTGACCCTTCGTACTCGAGGCAGATCGTCACTCTGACGTATCCGCACATCGGTAACGTCGGTACCAATCTCGAAGACATGGAATCGTCGCGCGCTTACGCCGCGGGTCTCGTCATTCGCGATTTGCCGCCCCGCGCGAGCAACTGGCGCATGCAGCAAGGCTTGCGCGAATTCCTGCAGCAGCAGGGCGTGGTGGCGATCGCCGGTATCGACACGCGACGCCTGACGCGCATCCTGCGCGAGAAGGGCGCGCAGTCGGGTTGCATCGCGCCCACCGAGGCTGAGGCGCTCGCGGGTGCCGGTGCCTTCCCGGGCTTGAAGGGCATGGATCTCGCCAAGGTCGTGAGCGTTACGACGCGCTACGAGTGGACCCAGGGTTCGAGCTTCGATGCACCGCCCGCGCGCTCGGCGGATCACCGGCCGTATCACGTGGCGGCCTACGACTACGGCGTCAAGCACAACATCCTGCGACTGCTCATCGATGCCGGCTGCCGCGTCACCGTGGTACCTGCACAGACACCTGCGGCCGAGGTTCTGGCGCTCTCGCCCGAGGGCGTGTTTTTCTCGAATGGGCCCGGCGACCCCGAGCCCTGCGATTACGCCATCCGCGCCATCCGCGAGTTGATCGCCGCGCAGTTACCGGCGTTCGGCATCTGTCTCGGCCACCAACTGCTCGGGCTCGCGAGTGGCGCGCGCACGGTGAAGATGAAGTTCGGTCACCACGGCGCGAACCACCCGGTGCAGGATCTGCAGACCGGCCGCGTACTCATCACCTCGCAGAACCACGGCTTCGCGATCGACGAAGCGTCGTTGCCGGCGAATCTCAAGGCGACGCACCGCTCGCTGTTCGACGGCAGCCTGCAGGGCGTGGCGCGCACCGATTGCGACGCCTTCGGATTTCAGGGGCACCCGGAAGCGAGTCCGGGGCCTCACGACGTCAACTATCTTTTTGAACGCTTCACCGCCGCCATGCAGCGGCGCCGTACAGCCTGAGCCAAAGGTCACGCGCGTCCATGCCGAAGAGAACAGACATCCACAGCATCCTGATCATCGGCGCCGGGCCGATCGTTATCGGTCAGGCCTGCGAGTTCGACTACTCCGGTGCACAGGCCTGCAAGGCACTGCGCGAGGAGGGCTACCGGGTCATCCTCGTGAACTCGAACCCGGCCACGATCATGACCGATCCCGGGATGGCCGATGCCACCTACATCGAGCCGATCAACTGGCGCACGGTGGCGCGCATCATCGAGAAGGAGCGGCCCGATGCGGTGCTGCCGACAATGGGCGGACAGACGGCGCTCAACACGGCACTGGATCTCGTGCGCGAGGGCGTGCTCGAGAAGTATGGCGTCGAGCTGATTGGCGCCTCGCGCGAAGCGATCGACATGGCTGAGGATCGGGAACTCTTCCGCAACGCGATGCGCGAGATCGGCCTTGAGTCGGCGCGCGCGGCCGTGGCGCACACCCTGGAGGAAGCGCTCGCCATCCAGACGCCGCTCGGCTTCCCCTGCGTGATCCGCCCTTCGTTCACGCTCGGCGGTTCGGGTGGCGGCATTGCGTACAACCGCGAGGAGTTCGAGACCATCGTGGCCCGCGGGCTTGATGCTTCGCCGACCAACGAGGTGCTGGTCGAGGAGTCGGTGCTCGGCTGGAAAGAATACGAGATGGAGGTCGTGCGCGATCGCGCCGACAACTGCATCATCATCTGCTCGATCGAAAACCTCGATCCGATGGGCGTGCACACGGGCGACTCGATCACGGTGGCGCCTGCGCAGACTCTGACCGACAAGGAATATCAGCGCATGCGCGACGCCTCGATCGCCGTGCTGCGCAAGATCGGTGTCGATACCGGCGGCTCGAACGTGCAGTTCGCCATCAACCCGGAAGACGGCCGGTTGATCGTCATCGAGATGAACCCGCGCGTGTCGCGCTCCTCGGCGCTCGCCTCGAAAGCGACCGGCTTCCCGATCGCCAAGATCGCAGCCAAGCTCGCGGTCGGCTACACGCTCGATGAATTGCGCAACGACATCACCGGCGGCGCCACCCCGGCCTCGTTCGAGCCCACCATCGACTACGTCGTGACCAAGATCCCGCGGTTCACGTTCGAGAAATTCAAGGGCGCTAACGATCGGCTGACCACGCAGATGAAATCGGTGGGCGAGGTGATGGCGATCGGTCGCACCTTCCAGGAATCATTGCAGAAGGCGCTGCGCGGTCTTGAGACCGGACTTGATGGGCTCTCGCCCGTGACCCGGTTGCCGCTCAACGAGGAGAGCGCTTCGCAGCTCGCACAGGATCTGCGCATGCCCGGCCCTGACCGGCTGTTGCAGGTGGCCGATGCCTTCCGCGCGGGCTGGAGTTTCGAGCGCATCGGCGAGTTGTCGCGCATCGATCCGTGGTTCCTCGCGCAAATCGGCGAGCTGATCGAGGAAGAGCAGCGCGTGTAGGCTGAAGGCGTGGCCTCGCTCGACGCCGCCAGGCTTCGCGTGCTGAAGCGTCGCGGCTTTTCCGACAGTCGTCTCGCGCGGCTCGTCGGGCGCAGCGAAACGGAAGTGCGGGCATTGCGGCGCAAGCTCGGTATCCGCCCCGTGTACAAGCGGGTCGATACCTGTGCCGCGGAATTTGCCACCGCCACGGCCTACCTGTACTCCACGTACGAGGAGGAGTGCGAAGCGCAGCCGACCGGTAAGCGCAAGATCGTGATTCTGGGCGGCGGCCCGAACCGCATCGGGCAGGGCATCGAGTTCGACTACTGCTGCGTGCATGCCGCGATCGCGCTGCGCGAGGATGGTTTCGAGACCATCATGATCAACTGCAATCCCGAGACCGTGTCCACCGACTACGACACCTCCGATCGCCTGTATT
>RGWK01000154.1 GCA_010029775.1 Gammaproteobacteria bacterium | reverse complement strand
TCCGCTCCAAACCTAAGAGAAAACGACTCTAATCGACCTAAAAGTGGCGATCCACAAACCGTGGGTCATTAACCGCGCTCACGCCTCCAAAGCGACGGCGGATGCGCTTTCTCCACTTCCAGACGCTCTTGAGCATTGGCGTAGAAACGCATCGTCCACACACACGGCTCCTCACCGCTATCAGCCCAAAGGATCTCTTCGTGACTCAACCCCACGCCATCGTGGAAGAGGCACACCATCGGGGACACCCACCCGCGATTGACACCGTTTTGATACCAGATCAAAAATTCTGCATCGTCAGCGTGGAACTGCGACACCATGCACCTTTTCGTAATTGGCGATAGCAAGCATTGCGTCATCAGCCAATAGTGGGCTTACGTCGCCATTCACAACCGATTCTCGAAGCACAAGGTACAAATGGTGCGCCAAAGCATGCTCATCGCGCCATTGCGTCCACATTTCGAGCAAATCCTGCTCCGTTGGCATAATCAGTCTCCTTCGACCCAATGGTTAATGTGGTGATCCATCTCTGGCTCTGCGTCCGCCATAAAACGGCTTAACGCCTCCAAAGCGATCTCCAACTCCCGTTCTGTTTCCGCGAGGCGCCTTTTCAGCGACTCAATGGACTCTTGTTCCAAAATATCTTGCATGGCTCACCTCTTCGCATCAGGATAAGCCCCGCTCAACGACAAGTCAAGGATGGTCAAGCACTGGCTCCCGCCACACAACCTCATACCGCTTCACCGCGCTCTTGTCCAAGTGCAGTTCGTAATCCGAACGGTTGTAGCCGAGACGGGCACAATATTGCTCCCACCACCACCAACGCCACCGACCGAACAACGCATGTGGCACTTCCTTAATCTTGCACCACTCATCAGGGATGCCGTTCAGTTCGAGCAAGCCCTGCGGGACGGGTCCGAGTGTAATGCTGATATGGGTTATGGCGACAGGCACTTCAGGGGCGCGCTCTGCACAAATAGCCAACTGCTCCCACGGGCAACCAAAAGCATCCAAATCGATTAGATCGAAAATCGTCAGATCCAAGCCCTTCATCACTTTGCGGTTGTCGCCCATAATCACGTCAGGCGCCAAATACTTCTTCTTCTCAATGCCAAGCGTCGTGATCTCAACCTCTGGCAGTTCCCGCTGCACCGCCTTCCACACAAGCCCCTGACCAGCGAACGCATCCAGCACATGAATCTTCGGCTTGCCGATCTCCAGCACCGCGGCTGTGCGTAACCGAACCTTCGTCTTAAGGTGGCTGTTCTCCGTGTAAATATGCCTCATCAGTTGGTGGCGGAAGCGATCTCCACACCCTCCAGCGACCCGACCGCCTCCGTCAACGCTGTCGTAATCTTGCCTTGCAGCGAAATAGGTGCCTTCACAAGCCAAAAACAGGCGTGAAACGGCTCCAGATTGCGTTTGCGGACCTTTTCGTTCGGCTCATCGACCACTTGCCCCAACAATTTGTCGACGTCCCCAGCGTCGAATCCAGTGCCAATCAGCGTGTCATCCGCCAGCACCGACTTGAGAAGTCCAGCCAACTCATCCTGATCGTAAGAAGCAAAGTCCGATGTGCGGTTGTCCGCCAACATGATCTTGCGCGCCGCCACATCATCCACATCCAGCAACATGACAGGCACCCGAGTTAAGCCGACCTTGCGCGCCGCCTGCCAGCGGTGGTTGCCAGCAAGGATCTGCATTGTCGACCGCTGCACGACGATCACTCCGAAAAACCCGTTCATTCGAATCGACTGGGCAATCGCATCGACGTCCCCTTTGCGTGGGTTGCGCGGGTGCGGCTTCAGGTCACTGATCGGTAGTTCGACAATTTCGCTTTCCATGCGTTCCTTTCAAAGCGGCTCCCTCCCCGCGAGGAAAGGAGAACTGCGCGGGGAGGGAGGGGAGACCGCCCTGTTGTCTAGACCCCACCAATATAACACTGTTCAAACATAAAGTATGCTTCAGCAAGGTCAAAGGTTTTCTTCACTGCCGCCCCGTCCGTGGCGATGCACCACTCCGACCCGTGCCACGACGCCGACGTCGACCGCTGCCACAACTCCGCCTTGCCCCGCTTGTCAATCACGATCCAATTCGATTCGACAACGGTCGCATCGGGTTGCGGTTTGTAGTTATCTGGCTCATAGCGCTCCAAGACGACACGGTTTGAGCGGTACGAGCGCTCCCGTTCAGTCAACCCACCCCAAATGCCCATCTCTTCACGACCCGCGTCGAAACAATGGTTAACCACATCGCATCGGGCACACAGCGCTTTTGCCATCCGTTCCCGATCACGTCGTTGCGCGGGCTTTTCATCATCAACAAGAAAAAACAGCGACGTCGGGTAACCACGACACGCTGCTCTTTCCCGCCAATCATCCCCGACCATTGCAGGGAAACTAGCACACTCTTTAGTGCATCAGATGGATGCGGATATCGGTTCCGCGTTAAGATCCGCGCCCGTCAAAATGTCGCTCATCTCCACGATGCGTCCGTCGATGACGCGGAGGTAGGTCCACTCAGGGACGTCCCACACTTGTGTCAGTTTGAGCCGAGCAATCGTTGCCGCCTCGCGAAGTAGCGGCTCTGTCGATGCGAACACCAGCGAGCCGCCTTGTGTCTGCGCGACCGTAAGCGGCGAGCCAGTGAGGCGGGCTAGGTGGAGCGTGTTCGGGTCTGACACTCTGATCCAGCCGACCGCGGCGCGTCCTTCGAGGAAGGTGAGGTCGGCAAGCGGTTCGTCCTGCGCGAGCAGGTGGAAGATCACCTCCGAGTCAACCTCTGCCTTGCGCTCGAATTGGTAGAGGTCGAAGAGGAAGTCGTCGTTGGCGATGTGCCCGTTGTGGACCCCGACGATATCGGGCAGGACTATCGGGTGATTGTTGTCGTTGTTCGACGGGTCGCCCTTGGTTGCCCAGCGGGTGTGCAGGATGACGTTTGAGGCGTCACGCGGCATCTCGTCTAGCGCGGGGATGAAGTTGTAGGCGGGCACGTCGTCCTTGATGTAGAACACCTCGTCGTCCTGTGCCCAAGCCATGCCTGTCGCGTCCTCGCCGCGGCGGACGATACGCATGAGCATTGCGCGGGCGATCAGCCTGCTAGTCATGCACCCCTTGTCTTTTTGGCTGAGGTTGAATCCTGCGATTCCGCACATGTTTTGTCCTTTCTAGTTGATTGAGTTGGCGAGGAGGGTGGCGGCGCGCTTTTTCATGTATTCGCCGTTCTTGGCGCGGAGCACCTTTTTCTCTTCGAGTTTGTCGACCAGAGCCGTGCCGACGTAGGTGGCGAATTCTTCGTTGTCGTTAGCCGCCCAGTTGAAGAACCCGAGTAGGAAGTAGACCCATTCGATGATCTTCGTGCCGTGCAGTGTGCCTTGGTGGAGTCGGACCTCGAAGGTGCCGATCTTGCTGAAGGGCTTGACGTTCAGCGCGTACATTTTGTGGAAGCCGCTGGTCGACCCGCCTGTTTCGAGTGCCTTGGCGTAGGTGTCCGCGGTCTGTTCCGAGAGCGGCGAGCAGTAGCCGCTGTTCCAGCGTGAGCGAGCCACGAAGTCTCGGAGTGCCGCTTGGTTCTTCTGCCAGCGGCGGACGATCCGACCACGCTGCCCCATGTTGAGGTGCTTGACGCCGATGTGAACGTGCAGTCCGCAGTCGACGTCGACCTTGGCGCCCGCCCGCGTCAGTGCCGAAGTGACCAGCGCGATTTCGTGGAGCGTGTCGACCGTGAGGATCGGGCTGATTGCCTCGCCTCCGAAGCCGCGCGGGTTGCCGCGTCCGCGAGCCGCGGACACTGAGGCGTCCTCTTCAATTTTCCACTTTTTGTATTCGCGACCTTCGACCACTGAGTCGTCGGAGCCGCAGAGTTGGCATCCGCGTCCCGACTCCGCGGCGTGGTAGCCGTAGACGTGGACGTGGTAGCCGAGCGCCTCTCCGATGACTCGCGCTGCTGTCTGTCGACTGATTCCCTTCCACTCAATCTCCACTCCGACCGTCCAGTTGGAGAAGTCAGCGATGAGAGGTGAGGTGCCCCACCGTGCTGCCGCGGCGATGGCGGCGGCTGCTGATCGGTTCGCGTTAGGCGTTGTCAGCGGCGGCAGCGAGTTGCGGCGGGCGAAGCGGGCAGCGGCGGCTCGCGCCGTTGACTCCCCGCTGAACCCGCAGGTCTGGGCGATTGATGCCCACGCCCAACCCTCGCGGCGTAGGTAGTACGCGGTGCGCGCGGATTCTTCGCGGAAGGCGTCTCGCGGATTGAGTGGCATTGGACCCCTTTCTTGGAGGCTCTCCTTGCCTCCACTAGAAGTATAACGAACAACTAGACCGAGGTCAAGTCATCTGTTGTGATGAACAGAATCCTTCCTGCCCCAACCATCCGCCTGAATGACCGCGGCGCCACCGTCCAATACAAACTGAGCGACCATGCCCGAGCGTCATCCTCAGCGCCCCCACGCGCCTCTAGCGCCTGCCCAGCGCGGTAATGCCGCCCAGCCTTACCTTGAGCCTGCATGGCGTGTCGAAACTCATGCAGCAGCGTCACGATGGACGCATGCGGCAGGCACAGCCGATTCGCCACAGGGAAGTAGCACCCGCTCCCCACTGTGGGATCTTCGTAAGCCATGACCAGTTGAGGTGGACGCATCCCGTAAGTTCCCGAGACCTCATGCAACCACGCTTGACAACGGTCGACCCGCTCCCATTCCTGCAACTGAGACCAACCGCGCACCAGCCGCTTCGTTGCGTCTTTGGTGCGTCTGTCGATGCGCCTGAACCGAGTGTGGTACGTCATATGCCCGTCTCCCCGTAGACAGCCTCTTCGAGCGCCATGATCCGCTGCGCGAGATCCAGCAACAGTTCGTAGCCGAGGGGCAGGCGTTCCTCGTCTGGGACCGAGATCAGGTCGCCATACAGCGCCTCCAGCCGAAGCACATCAGCGACCAAACCTTCGAGCGAGGTCGACATGTCGATGTTGACCTGCTCAGGCATCAGCGTCCGAGGTGTCGTAGACGTCCGTGACTACGAAGCGGAGCGTGTCCGCGCAGGGTTGACAGTAGTTGCCAGCCCAGCCGCCCGCGTAGCGATCCATCGCGTACACCTCAGCGATCTTGCCGCACTGCTGTTCGCATGGCGTGATCTTTTTGATTTTCTCGCGTGGCGCGATCTTTTTGATGTTGCTGACGTTCACTTGTCCACCCTTTCATCGTCGCGGAATTCGAGATTGCGCGTGGCGCGCATGACGTAGGAGTTTTTGGGCGCTCGCCCAAACTCTCTGTATTCGGGGTCCAGCACCATTGCGCGATAAACACCGACGTCATCGGCTGAGAAGTTGTTTCTCACGAATGCAATCATCTGATCCATTCTGTCGAACACCAGCGT
>RGWK01000153.1 GCA_010029775.1 Gammaproteobacteria bacterium | reverse complement strand
TGCCGATGGTAATGAATGCCGCAAAGAGATACGTGCGGGCATTCCAGCGCGTGTACCCGGGCGAGAGCCGGACGGGCCCCAATCGGACATCGGTCGAACTGGTCATGCCGGGCATCCTATGCCGCAGCATGACGCTGCGCCAGCCAAATCCGGCTATCCTACGGTCATGGCCGAAAGCCCCTGCTCACTGAACGTCGGTTCGGTCCGCGTCGATACGGTCGTCGAGTTGGCGACGGTGCCGCTCGCTTTTGCTCACTTCCTGCCCGACTCCACACCGGAAGCCATTGCAGCCGAAGCGGAGTGGTTGCGACCCCGCTTCGCCGATGCCTCTTTGACGCACGGCTTGTTGAGCTTCCACACCTACGTGCTGCGCAGCGACACCTGCACCATCCTCGTCGATACCTGCATCGGCAACGACAAGGATCGAGGAGGTCACGCCGGATTCCACCGGCTGACGACCGATTGGCTAAGAAATCTGCATAAGCTCGGTGTGGCGCCGGAAAGCGTCGATTACGTGATGTGTACGCACATGCACGGCGACCATGTCGGCTGGAACACCCGGCTCATGAACGGTCGCTGGGTACCCACCTTCCCGAACGCACGCTACGTCTTCGCGCGGCAGGAGTTCGAACACCGCGCGCATCTGCGGAGCATCAACCCGGGCGCTGATCATGGCCTCTACGCCGACAGTGTCCTGCCGGTCGTCGAAAGCGGGCAGGCTGATCTGGTCGATAGCGATCACGAGGTCGAAGGGTTGCTGCGCCTCGAGGCAGCACCCGGACATACGCCCGGCAATGTGGTGATCCACCTGCAACCCGGGCGCGAGCATGCCGTGCTCAGCGGTGATGTGATTCATCACCCGCTACAGGTCAAATATCCGGAATGGTCCGCCGCGTTCTGCGAAGATCCCGCCGCATCGGCGGTCTGTCGTCGGCGTTTCGTTGAAACGCATGCCGATACCGACACCTTGATATTACCAGCGCATTTCCCGGCCCCGACGGCGGGGTTTATCCGCAGTCACGGGAATCGGTGGCGGTACTCTTTTGCAGACTGACCCCGCAGGGTAAGATGCGGCCCCCACGGATTGGGGCCTGACCCCGCAACCTACGGATATCTTTGTCAATGGAAGACATCTTGCTGCTGCCTTTGGCGGATTACTGGTGGGCCTATGCAGGCTTCATCACCGGCCTGCTGCTGATTCTTGCGTTCGATCTCGGCGTCTTCAGCAAACCTGGCACCTTGCCCACGTTGCGCGCAGCCATCGTGCGCAGCATCTGCTTCGTGTTGCTCGCGCTCGCCTTCAATTACGGTCTCTACCAGTTTTTGCTCTACGAACTGCCGACTCGGCCTGATCTTGTAGGTCTCGACCATGCGCAGCTTGCGCGCGATACCTCGCTCGAGTTTCTCGCTGGCTACGTGGTCGAGTACGCCCTCGCAATCGACAACGTGTTCGTGTTCGTCGCCGTGTTTTCGTATTTCGCCGTACCGGCGCAGTATCAACAAAAAGTGCTGTTTTACGGCATCATGGGCGCGATCCTGTTTCGTGCGCTGTTCATCTCCCTCGGCTCCATCCTCATGCAGTACGAATGGGTCGTGGCCATCTTCGGGATTTTCCTGATCCTCACCGGCCTCAAGATCCTGTTCCTGCCGGAAAAGCCCATCGACCCCTCGCGCAACCCCGTCATTCTCGGCATCAAGCGCATCTTCCCCGTGACTCCCGCTTTCCATGGCGACAAGTTCTGGGTGGAGATCGATGGCAAGACTTGGGTCACGCCGCTGTTTGTGGCACTGGCGTTCATCGAGTTCAGCGATATCATCTTTGCGATCGATTCGGTGCCGGCGATCTTTGCGCTGACCAACGAGCCGTTCATCGTGTTCACATCGAACATTTTCGCCATCATCGGACTGCGCTCGCTGTTCTTCGTGCTGCAGAGCATGGTCAAGGCGTTCCTGTTCCTGAAGTACGGTCTCGGCGTGATCCTCGTCTTCGTGGGTCTAAAGATGGTGTGGCTCAATCAGGCGTTCGGCGGCAAGTTCCCCATCAGCTGGTCGCTGCTGATCATCGGCTCGATTCTTGCGGTGTCGATCCTGGTGTCGGTGGCCTGGAACAGGGTTCGCGGGCCGGAAGATAAAGACCCGACCTGAGGATCTGCGGCGCGCTCAGCAGCCGAGCAGGAATTCGTCAATCGCGCGGCGGCTTTCGGGCTCGTCCAGCGTGGGCGTATGTCCCCGCCGCGGAATCGTCACACTCTGAAGATTCGGCAGCGTTGCCCGCATCCGCTCAAGCGTCGTTTCATCGAGCAGATCCGACAACTCGCCGCGCAAGACGAGCAGCGGCATACCGTCGAGTGCGGCGAAGGCGCCCCAGAAGTCGGGCACTGGCATAGACGTATCGCGCAAGGCCTGGCCGATGAGGGGATCCATATCCCGCACGATGCGTCCCGGCGCCTCTTCGTGATAAATCTGCCTCGTGAAACCGCGCCATTGCTCGGGCGTGAAATCGGGCATCACGTGCGCATAGCCGCTGCGGGTGTCCGCCTCCGCCTCCTCCCAACGGCTCACCACCGCGGCCGTACCCACTGAACTGGCGATACGCATCATGCCTACCGGGCTGAACTGAGGCCCGATGTCGTTCATTAGGAGTCCGGCGAGTCGCGTGCGGTACGAGGCGCCGAGAAACATGCCGACCAGCCCCCCAAGAGAAGTGCCGATAATAACCACTCGTGACAACTCGAGGTGATCGAGCCATGCGACGATGTCGGCGACGTAGACATCGAGCCGGTAGTTGCGCCAATCGGAATCATGATCCGATCGACCCCGGCCGCGAAGGTCGGGCGTTAAGACATCACGCGCCGAAGACAAGTGCAGCGCCAAGGCTTCAAAGTCGCGGCAATTGCGAGTGAGACCCGGAATGCACACCACCGGCGTGCACTGGCGGGCTACCGCATCACCGGAGCGGCACGGGTAGTGGCGCGCGTGCAGTCGCAACCCACCCGGCCGCTGCAACCACAGCTCCTGCCAGGCCGACTCGGTCACTTGGCAAACAGACGCGAGGGGTCACGGAACGACTTGAACTCAAGCGCGTTCCCCGACGGGTCATACAGGAAAAAAGTGGCCTGCTCGCCCACCAATCCCGCAAAGCGGATGCCAGGCTCAATGACGAACGTCGCCCCGGCTGCACGCAGGCGCTCGGCGAGTTGCTGCCAACTGTTCCACTCCAGCACCACGCCAAAATGCGGCACGGGAACGTGCTTTCCATCGACCTCGTTGGTATGCAGCGGCTGAACGAACGGCTTGCGACCCGGCTCGAGGTGCGCGACGAGCTGATGACCAAAAAAATCGAAATCCACCCACTCCGCGGCCGAGCGTCCCTCCGGGCAGCCGAACAAAGAGCCGTAGAAATCGCGGGCGGCCTGCAGGTCGTGAACCGGGACGGCCAGATGGAACGGTTGCAGCATCAGGCCCCCCTCTTGAGCAATCGCGGCAGCAAAGACTGGAAGCGCTGCGGCATCAATCTCTTGAGCCGCCAAAGATTACGGTAACGCGCCGGATGGACGAAATGCGTCTGGCCTCGGGCTGCCGCCGACAGCATCAGTTCGGCCATTTCCTCCGCTTTGATGCCGGACGAGTCGATCAAGCGGCGCGCTGCGCTCAAGGTGCGCTCAGAACCGCGCGCAGTCTCCATAAGTCGTGTCTGGAAAAAACCCGGCATCGCTGCGGTGACTGCCACGCCGTACGCTGCGTACTCTTGCATCAGCGACTCGCTAAGCGCGACCACAGCGGCTTTCGAGGCGTTGTAGGCCGACATCTGCGCGCCGGTGCAGAAGCTCGCGGCACTGGCGATGTTGATAATCATGCCGCCCTTGCCGCGCGCCATATGCTGGATGACGGCGCGACAGCTGTTGGCGACACCATGGACGTTGATGTCGAACTGCCAGGCCCACTCCTCGGGCGTGCTGGCATGGAACGGGCCGGCGATGGCGACGCCAGCGCAGTGGATGGCCAGATCGATACCACCCGCAGCGGCCACTGCGGCATCGACGATCGCACGCACCGCGTCGGCATCTCGAACGTCGCAGGGCGCGGCGGCGACGCGCGCACCGTCCCGCGCAAAACCTGCGGCAACGAGATCGAGTCGCGGACCATCGACGTCGGTCAGAAACAGTTGCCAACCTTCCCGAGCAAGAATCTCGGCGCAGGCAAGGCCGAGGCCACTCGCTGCGCCCGTGATGAAGACGCGCTTGTGGGGAAACCGCTGGGACAGATTGCTGGCCGCACTCGTCATGTCGTTAGGGTACTACACCCGACTTGCGGATCGCCGCTGCTCTAGCCGTGATCGCCTCGCGCTCCCCCGCCGACAAACGCGCCAGATTGCGCACCTGCAGGCTCATGCGCTGATTGGCGGCCAGCAACTTCTCGTGACGGAGCAGGAAATCCCAGTACAGGGTGGTGAACGGGCAAGCGCACTCGCCGCTCGCCCGATCGGGACGGTAACGACACCCGGCGCAGTAGTTGCTCATCCGCTCGATGTACTTGCCACTGGCCACGTAAGGCTTGGAGGCCATCACACCGCCATCGGCGTATTGGGACATGCCGAGGGTATTGGGCAGCTCAACCCATTCGACCGCATCGACGTAGACGGAGAGATACCAGCGATGCACCTCGCGCGGATCGACGCCGAGCAAGAGGCAATACAGGCCCGTGACCATCAACCGCTGGATATGGTGGGCGTAGCCGAGTCGTAGCGTTTGCCCGAGCGCATCGGCAAGGCAACGCATCGGCGTATCGCCGGTCCAGAAAAACTCCGGTAGCGGGCGATCGGCACCGAGCGCATTGCGCTCGAGATAGCCCGGCATATGCAGCCAGTACACACCGCGCACGTATTCACGCCAGCCGAGGATCTGGCGGATGAAGCCTTCCACCGCCGCCAGCGGCGCCCGACCCGCTCGATACTCCGCCTCAACCGCAGCGATTACCACACGCGGACTGAGTAACTTCAAATTCAGCGCAGCCGACAGCCGCGAGTGGAAGAGCCAAGGCTCTGCAGTCCACATCGCATCCTGGTAGTCACCAAAATAGGCCAGGCGATGCTGGATGAAATCCTGCAGCGCCAGCAGCGCCTCGGCCGGTGTGACCGGCCAGTCGAACGAGGCGAGATCGCCCGGGTTGTCCGGGAACGCCTCAGCGACTTCACGGAGCACCTCACGAGTGGTCGCATCAGGCAAGAAGGCGCACGGCGCGGAGTCGGTCAGTCGCGGCGGCCCGGCCTTGCCGAAACTTTTGCGGTTGTCACTGTCGAAATTCCACTCGCCGCCTTCAGGCCCGCCCGCTGCATCGAGCAGCACACGATGCTCCCGTCGCATTTGACGGTAAAAGAATTCCATGCGCAGTTGCTTGCGCCCTGCCGCGTGGGCGGCAAACGTCGCAGGCGAACAGAGAAAATGCCGATCCTCGCGCAC
>RGWK01000152.1 GCA_010029775.1 Gammaproteobacteria bacterium | reverse complement strand
GAGTTTGGTGATGCCAATACCGTGTTCGCCCGAGATCACGCCACCGAGATCGCGCGCGATCTGCATGATGCGCGCGACTGCGGCGTTGGCCTCCTGCAGCATCAGGTAGTCGTCGGAGTTGACCGGGATGTTGGTGTGCACGTTGCCATCGCCCGCGTGCATGTGCAGCGCCACCCAGACACGGCCCTTCAGCACACGCTGGTGAATACCCTGCAGTTCGTGACGGATGGGTGCGAAGGCATCGCCGGCGAAAATCGCCGCAAGCGGATCGCGCAGTTCCTTTTTCCAGGACACGCGCAGGGTTCGATCTTGCAACAGTTGGAACACGTTGCGACCGAGGATCCGCCCGTCGGGCTCACTCGCCGGTGCATCGAGTCGATTGAGCAGGTCCTTCCACTGTCGGCGCACTTCGACCACCAGCGCCCGAGCCCGCGTCGGGCGATCGCCAAGGATTTCGGCGCGTGACAGGGCATCAAGTTCCGCATCGCCGGTCTTGCCGGGTTTGAGTTCCCCGCGCAGGTACTCCTCGAGGGCGTCGGCGAGGCGCAGCTTGTTGGCAATCGACAGCTCGATGTTGATGCGTTCGATGGCATCGGTGTAATCGCCGAGCCGCGGCAGCGGGATGACCACGTCCTCGTTGATCTTGAACGCGTTGGTGTGCTTAGCGATCGCGGCCGTGCGGGCGCGGTCCAGCCAAAATTTCTTGCGTGCCTCGGGCCCGACGGCGATGAACCCCTCGCCACCGCGAAGGTTGGCGACGCGTACGGTCTCTGAGGTTGCGAGCGCCACGGCGGACTCGTCGTCACCGACGATGTCGCCGATCAGCACCATCTTCGGCAGCGCGGCCCGCTTGCTCTTGGTGACGTAACCGACGGCCTTCAAGTAGCGCTCATCGAGGTGTTCGAGGCCCGCGAGCTTCACGCCACTCGCCCGGTCGGCTGCCTCGAGCTGGGTGATGATTTCGACGATCGAGGGGATGGCATCGCGTGCTTGACCAAAGTATTCCAGGCAGACCGTGCGGCTGTACTTCGGCATGCGATGCACGATCCAGCGGGCGGCGGTGATCAACCCGTCGCAACCTTCCTTCTGCACCCCGGGCAAGCCGCCCAAGAATTTATCGGTGACATCCTTGCCGAGTCCGGCCTTACGAAAGAGAGCGCCCGGCATGCGCAGCGTTTCGGTACGCAGCGTCGTGGCTCGCTCGGCGGGCATCCGACCGTCCTTCCAGCTCAGGCGCCATTCCACCTGCGGGGCATCGTGAATCTTGCCGAGGTTGTGGCTGACGCGTTCGACCTCGAGCCAGTTTCCCTCAGGGTCGACCATCCGCCACCAGGCGAGGTTGTCGACCGCGGTGCCCCAGAGCACCGCCTTTTTGCCGCCGGCATTCATGGCGATGTTGCCGCCGATGCAGGAGGCATCGATGGAGGTGGGATCGACCGCAAACACGAACCCTGCGCGCTCCGCCGCATCGGCAACACGCTTGGTGACGACACCCGCCTCCGAATACACGGTGGGCACCGCGCGCTCGGCTCCGGCCTCGCCAACGCCAGGCAGCGCCACGTGTTCGACCTCCGACACGCGCTCGAGCTTTTCGGTGTTGATGACCGCGGACAA
Source organism: Gammaproteobacteria bacterium (assembly GCA_010029775.1). Classification (GTDB taxonomy): domain Bacteria; phylum Pseudomonadota; class Gammaproteobacteria; order Steroidobacterales; family Steroidobacteraceae; genus UBA964. The sequence goes on along the minus strand of RGWK01000152.1, from coordinate 3,856 downwards.
CGGCGTGAGCGGGATGGCACCACCCGTGTAGCCCGTACCGCCACCGCGCGGAATAATGCTGAGACCGAGATCGATGCAGGCTCGTACGAGGCCCGGAATCTCATCCTCGGCGTCGGGGCAGATCACGACGAAGGGATATTCGACACGCCAGTCCGTGGCATCGGTGACATGCGAAACGCGGGCATAGGCGTCGAACCGGATGGCATCGGCCCGCGTGTGCCGGCCGAGCAGGCGCCGCGCGCGGCGCCGCAGGCGTGCTGTGCGCTCGAACCCCGCGCCGAACGACGCCACGGCCGCCCGCCCCGCTTCGAGCAGCAGGCGCACTTTGCGGTCGCGCTCGGTATCAGCGGCGAGTCCGGTGACTTCGCGACGCTTGTCGATTTCACCAAGGCGGTGGGCGAGGGCGGCGAGCAGCAGTTTGCGGCGACGCGGGTTGTCGAGCAGATCGTCTTCCAGATACGGGTTGCGCTGCACGGCCCAGATGTCACCCAGGACTTCGTACAGCATGCGCGCCGAACGTCCGGTTCGGCGCTCACCGCGCAGTTCGTCGAGCAGCGCCCAACTGTCCTCGCCGAGCAGTCGGATGACGATTTCGCGGTCCGAGAACGAGGTGTAGTTGTAGGGGATTTCGCGAATGCGCGGTTCCGCGCTCTCGGGCGGAGCGAACAGCGGCAGTTCGGTGGGTACGGCGCTCATGGGATGCCCCAATTGTCCCACCGTTCCCCTATCATTTGCGAGGATCATGAACACATCCGTTGAAAGAAACCCCCAAGCGGCGCAGATGGCCGATGAGTCGATGCTGCGCACGCTGCGCTTCCAGATCGAGGCCCTCTGGCCACAGGAATCGACCCTGTTCGCTCGCTACGCCTTGCCGGTCGATGCGCGCATCCTCGATGTGGGCTGCGGCACGGGCGAGGCCACAGTGCGTCTGGCGGCCATGTTCCCAGGGGCGAGCCTCGTGTGCGGGGTCGATGTGATGCCGGAGTTGCTCGAGGTCGCACGGCGTCAGCCGGCGCCGCCCGCGGGACGCATGCCGCAGTTCGAGCAGGGCGATGGTTTCGCGCTGCAGTTCGCCGACGCGAGCTTCGATCTTGTGGTGTGCCGGCATGTGACCCAGTTGTTGCCGGAGCCCCATCGGCTGCTGACGGAGCTGCGAAGAGTGCTCAAGCCCGGCGGCTGGCTGCACGTTCTTTCAGAAGACTACGGCATGCTGCATTTTCCGACGCGCAACGGGGTTGACCCCGATCGGCTGTGGCACGAGGCGGTCGTGCCTTACACCCACAGCACCGGCACGGACGCGCGGGTCGGTCGCTCGACGTTGCCGATGCTGCGCACGCTCGGCCTCACGCATACGAGCCTGCAGTACCTGACGATCGACACCGAGCGAGTGCCGCGCGAGTACCTCGTCGGCATTTTCACCGCGTGGCGCGATGGTTACACCGAGCCCTTGGCGGCAGCAGGTCGGTTGTCGCACGCGGAGGTCCGGGCGATGTTTGAGGTCATCATCGATACCGTTCGCGATCCGCAAGCTTACGGCGTGTGGCATGTGCCCGTGGTGGCGGGGCGGTGCCCGTGAACGCGCCGCACGTTAATTCTTCGCAAGATCGCGCCCCGCTCAAAGAGCGCTCGCTGCGAGTGTCCCTGCAGCCGCATCCGCTCACCCAAGACCTCTCCGGCCGGCGACTCGAGGTCAGCCTGACTCCAGATGAGCGAGGGGTAACGCTGCGCTATCTTTGGCTGGGTTCATCGGCCGAAATTCTCTGGCCCGGGCACAACGCCGATTCCGCGCGAGGCATTCGGCCCGAGCGCCGGGATTTTTTGTGGCACCACACCTGTGGCGAGTGGTTCATCGGCGAGGTGGGTTCGCCGGGCTACATCGAATTCAATTTCTCGCCGTCCGGACATTGGGCGGCGTATCGGTTTGCGGATTACCGACAGAGCCTTGGCGATTTGGCGTGGCAGGGTCCTCCGCCCGAGATCGAGTTTTCGCTCGAGCCGCAGCGTGCCGAGTTATGCGCCCGAGTCCCTTGGGCCGCATTGGCAAGCCTGGCGGCGGAACCGCTGCGCGACTGGCAGCTCGGTTTCACCTGCGTAGTCGAACGTGGCGCGACGGGTCCGGGAGTCGCGGCGGGCGCTCTCGAGTACTGGGCCGTCACTCATCCGCGAGCGCAGCCCGAGTTCCATGATCGCCTCGGTTTCAGCGTGTTGTGGTGACCGAACGTAGTGTGGTGAACGCATGACGAGCGCCTATTTCGGCATCGACGTGTTGCTGGCCGATGCAGCCTTGCAGGCGAGGTTGCGTGGTCGGCGTTTGGGCTTGCTCGCCCATCCGGCGTCGATGACCGCCGCGGGGCAGCACAGCCTCGATGCACTCGCGCAGGTGCCGGGCCTGCGTCTGACGGCGGCGTTCGGCCCGCAGCACGGCTTGCGCGGCGATAAACAGGACAACATGGTGGAGTCGGCGGATTATCTCGATCCTCGCCATGGCGTTCCGGTGTACAGCCTGTACGGCCAGGTGCGTCGGCCCACCGACACCATGCTCGCCAACTGCGATGTGGTTCTCGTCGATCTGCAGGATCTCGGCTGCCGGATCTACACATTCATCACGACATTGCTGTACGTGCTCGAGGCTGCCGCGCGGCTCGGCAAGGCGGTGTGGGTGCTTGATCGCCCGAATCCCGCCGGTCGACCGATCGAGGGCTTGTCGCTGCGCAAGGGTCAGGAGAGTTTCGTGGGCGCGGGCGTGATGCCGATGCGTCACGGACTCACGCTCGGTGAGATGGCCCACTGGTTCGTTCGCGAATACTCGCTGGCGGTCGAACTGCAGGTGGTGCGGATGGCGCAGTGGGACGACGCTGCGCCCGGCTACGGCTGGCCCTCGGGGCTGCGCAGTTGGGTAAACCCAAGTCCCAACGCGCCCAACGTCTGGATGGCCCGCGCCTACGCCGGCACCGTGATGCTTGAAGGTACGACGCTCTCTGAAGGACGCGGCACGACGCGACCGCTCGAACTTTTCGGGGCGCCCGATATCGACGCCGGGCGGGTGCTGCTCGAGATGCAGCGACTTGCGCCCGAGTGGTTGACGGGTTGTCGGCTGCGTGAGTGCTGGTTCGAACCCACGTTTCACAAGCACGTGGGCAAGCTGTGCAACGGCATCCAGATCCATACTGACGATGGCGCTTACGATCACCGGCGTTTCCAGCCGTGGCGGTTGCAGGCGTTGGCGTTCAAGGCCATCCGGCGTCTGTGGCCGGAGTATCCCCTATGGCGTGATTTCCCCTATGAATACGAGCTCGATCGCCTCGCCATCGACGTGATCAACGGCGGGCCGGCGCTGCGCGAGTGGGTCGATGACGCGGCGGCCTTGCCAGGCGACCTCCAGCAGGTCGCCGAAGCCGACGAGCGGGCATGGCTTGAACAGATTTCTGATTTACTGGTCTACTGAATAGGCGAGGCCAACGAAGGAGACGCAGCATGACCACCGTGCATACCGATCGAGTCATCGAAGATTTGCGTCGTGTCGTCGAGGACGCCGAGGAATTGCTCCGTGAAACGGCGGGTCTTGCCGGCGAGCGCGTCAGCGAAGTGCGTGAGCGGGCCAGCGACTCGCTGCGCACGGCTCGTGAGCAACTGGGCACGCTTGAGCAGGAAGTGTTGGCGCGGGCCAAGGAGGCTGCGCGCGATGCGGACGGCTACGTGCGCGAGCACCCCTGGCAGGCCGTTGGCATTGCCGCGGGCATCGGCGTGCTGATCGGCATCCTGATCAGCCGTCGCTGAGCGCGCCGATGTTCGATTCCCTGCGATCGTTGCTCGCGCACCTGCTGGAGTTGCTGCAGGTTCGCCTGGAGTTGCTCAC
>RGWK01000151.1 GCA_010029775.1 Gammaproteobacteria bacterium | reverse complement strand
CACGCCAGTCGAGGCGGCGAAATCCGTGACGTCCGGAGCGATCAAGGGCAGGAAGCCGTCCGGATAGATCGAGGCCACGTTGCGACCCGAGGGGTCGTTGGCCAAGCGCTGGAACCCGGCCGAAAGGGCCGACCGCTCCTGCCAACTCGCGTTGGCATACAGCTCGTTGCCGCTCGCCAGTTCGGTGCCGGCATTGACGAAAATGGTCTTCTGCGAAATCTCCGGCTCGCCGTACCACTGGCTGAATCGGTTGAACGTGGCTTCACGAGGATCGAAGGCGCCGGTCGATGTGCGGGCATATTGCGAACGCGCATCCCAGCCACCACGCTCGGTGCGCTCCTGATCTTTGAACTCGCCAGTGACGGTCAGAAAGCCGCTGTCGCCAAGCGAGAAACCTTTCCACACCGAAACCGTCAGCGTCTCGCCATCCGAGCGGCTGCGCTTGAGCACGGCAGGAGCTGACCAGGTCGCGCCCGTCGGCGGCGTGCCGGTGAGGTTTTCGTACGTGGTGTCACGCCAGCCGTAGCTGATGCTCGCCTCGCCGCCTTCGCGTTCCTCACGCAGGCGCAGATTAATGACGCCGGCGATGGCATCAGAGCCATATTGGGCCGAGGCACCGTCGCGCAGCACTTCGATGGCTCGAACAGCGGCGTTCGGAATCGTGTTGAGGTCGGTGGCTGCGGCGCCGCGACCGATGGTGCCGTTGACGTTGACGAGCGCGGCGGTGTGGCGGCGCTTGCCGTTGACGAGCACCAGCGTCTGATCCGGCGCGAGGCTGCGCAGCGTCGCGGGGCGCACGGTGTCCGTGCCGTCCGCAAGGCCGGGCCGCGGGAAGTTGAATGACGGCAAGGCGACCGACAGCGCCTGATTGATTTCGGTGACGCCGAGATTGCTCAGCGCTTCGTTGCTGACAACATCAACCGGTACGGCGGTGTCGAGCACCGAGCGGTTGGCGACACGGGTTCCGGTGACGACCACTTGCTCGAGCGCGTCGGCGCCCGAGGTATTCGCTTCCTGCGCGGCTGCGGCTTGGGCCAAGGTGGCCGCAACGAACAGAGCAACGAGATTGTTGCGCATTTACAACTCCTTGAAAAAAGACGGAATTTGTCGGACTGCGCGCTTTTTACCGGAAAAAAACTACGCCGACAACAAACCGCTTGTTTTATCGATGCAACAAATAGTCATGGAGATACCCTAAACTGGATCAATTTCGATCTGTCGTTTCGGAAGAACGAAGAACGTTGAGCACTCGGTACCGAATCGGTACAGTGCCGGGAAAATTCAATAAAAATTAGGCAGTTAATCGAAGCCAAGTTGACTGCTACCCAAATATAACTTCTGCCATTTTGGATTGAATCGTGTTGCTGAATTCATCGACGAACGATCGGGCGGCCGAAGCGGAAACGACGGTGCTGCTGATCGATGCCAACGCGGCGTCGCTCGAGTTTATGGTTCGTGCGCTCTCGCAGCGCGGAACCCGCGTGCTAACGGGTGACGGCGGCGTCGGCGTGGAGGCCACTCTGGAGCTGCTGCGAAGCCAGCCCGAGGTCGGCATTTTGGTAATCGATCCCAGCAGTCTCGCCGGCTACAGCAACTCGCAAACTCCGGACTTCGTGCAGCGTACCGCGGCCGTGCGACCGGATTTGCAAATCATTCTGGTGGCCGAACCCCCGGAGCTTTCCCGGTTCACCGACACTCACGTGCTGGAGGTGGCCGACCTGCTGCCGAAGCCGCTCGCCCGCGGCACCCTGCTGCGCGCCGTGTTCGAGGCTCAGCGGCGCCATGCCACGAGCCGGGTTCCTCATGGGGAATCCGTGGTGGTCCGCCTGCCGGAACGAGCGGGGACACCACGACGACAACCGGGTCGTGAGCTCAGTGCGGACTTGCGTGCCCTGCAGTGGCTCACCGACATAGACGAGTTCCGTTGTCGCGCCCTCGCCGACGTATTTGAACCCGATGCGACCTGGAGCATGTTGTCCGAGTTGCTGCGGGCCCAGTTGCTCAGGCAACAGATCTCGGTCACAAGCCTCTGTCTGGCCTCGCGCAGCCCGGTCACCACGGCGCTGCGGCGCATCGAGCGGCTGCAGGCGGCGGGACTCGTGAGCTTCAATCTTGACCCCAAGGACCGACGTCGCAAATACATTGAATTGACGGCCGCCGGGAGCGCCCGGGTGACCGAGGTGATCCGGGGTGTCGCCCGCCGCTTGGGGGATGACGCCGCGGGCCCGTGAGGCCGGCGGAAATTGCGGCTTTTTTGCCTAAAATGTGGTTAAAATCCGAACTGAACGATAAGTCAGCCCGTCCGGCCGGATGCCGATCTCGGGAACAATTCACAGAGGGGCTTTTCACATGAAGTCATATTCACCTGTCGCCCTGGCCGTCGCCGTCGCCGTCATGGCCGGCTCAGCGACCGCACAGGACGTCACCGCGCTCGAGGAAATCGTCGTCACGGCGACCAAGCGCGAGCAAACCTTGCAAGATGTGCCGGTGGCCGTCACGGTCACGCCGGTCGAGACCATCATGAAGGCTTCGATCCAGGACATCACGGACCTGGCGAGCATCGTCACCTCGCTGCGCGTCACCACGCTGCAGACCTCGACGCAAACTAACTTCGTCATCCGCGGCTTCGGCAACGGCGCGAACAACCCGGGCATCGAGCCCTCGGTCGGCGTGTTTATCGATGGCGTATATCGCTCGCGCTCGGCGGGTGCCATCGGCGATCTGATCGATGTGGCGCGCGTTGAAGTGCTGCGCGGTCCGCAGAGCACACTGTTCGGGCAGAACGCCTCGGCGGGTGTCATCAGCGTCGTCACGCAAAAGCCGCAGTTCACGTGGAGCGGCATGGTCGAGGGCACGCTCGGCAACTACAACCAGCAAATCTTGAAGAGCAAGGTCACGGGCCCGATCAGCGACACGCTGGCCTTCAGCCTCACCTCAACGCTCAACAAGCGCGACGGCTACTACCGCGAGCTCGTCACCAACACCTACATCAACGACCGCGATCGCTCGGACGTGCGCGGTCAGTTGCTGTGGAAGGCCTCCGATGCACTTGAAGTGCGCTTGATCGCTGACCTCAGCAACATCGACGAACTCTGCTGCGGTGTCTCGAACCTGGTGAACGGCCCGACCGGCGCGGTGATCCAATCGCCCCTCGTCAACGGCCGTATCTACCCGGGCGTGGCCAACGCGAACGGCGCACCGTTTGACCGCGCGGCCTACCTCAACAAACTGCCGCGCAATATCGTCAAGAACAGCGGTTTTTCGCTGCACGTCGACTGGGATCTCGGTGACTTCAACCTCGCCTCCATCACAGCCTCGCGCAACCAGAAGACGAGCTTCGACTACGACTTCGACTTCACGAGCGGCAGCCTCGGTGAGTACAACGTCAACACCGGCGACATCGACACCCTGACGCAGGAACTGCGTCTCTCCTACGATGCGGGCGGTGCGATCCGCGGTCTCGTGGGTGCGTTCTACTTCGACGAAAAAGTGAAGTACGACAACACCATCCTGCTCGGCTCGGCGTTCCGTAACTACGCGGGTGTGCTGACCAACCCGACCAACCCGACGGCGGGTTTGCAGACCTTCCCGGCGCTGGAAGCGGCGCTCGGAGTGCCCACGGGCAGGTTCTTCGCGAACAACACCGGCACAACGATCAACACCAAGCAGGACAACGACGCCTACAACCTGTTCGGTCAGCTCGACTTCGACATCAACGATCGGGTCACCCTGACCGCAGGCGTTGCTTACACCAACACCAAAAAGGACGTGGACTTCGCGAGCACCAACTCCGAGCTCTTCTCGGGCGTGGATCTCGTGCAGCTGGGTTTCGCGCAGATCTTCGGTGCGCTCACCGGCGGTCGTGCACCGACACCGGCAAACTTCGCGGCATTCCCGCAGCAGGCTTCGCTCGCCGATACGGCCAGTGTTCGCGCCTGCGTAGCAGGTCAGGCGGCCTTCCCGGCGGGACCACTCTGCAACTCGGCGCTCGGCCTCTACGCGCTGCAGTTCCTCTCGCCGGTGGTGCCGTTCGCCGAAAGCTCGGCTGACAGCAAGACCACCTACACGGTGCGGCTCGCCTTCGAGGCCAGCGACAACCTCAATGTCTACGGCGGCATCTCGACCGGCTTCAAGGCCACGTCCTGGAACCTGTCGCGTGACAGCAAGCCGTTCGCGCCGGCCACCCCGGCCCGTTCGCCGCTCGGCGGCGCGGTCAACCCCTGGTACCCGCGCTATGGCACGCGTTACGCGCGCCCCGAGGAGTCGACCGTCAAAGAAATCGGCATCAAGGGTCGCTGGGAGCGGGTTGCCGTCAACTTCGCGCTGTTCGATCAGGAGATCAAGGACTTCCAGTCCAACACCTTCCTCGGCACCGGCTTCGTGCTCGGCAACGCCGGCAAGCAGTCGACGCAGGGCTTTGAACTCGAGACGCAGTTCAAGCTCAGCAACGCCTGGCAGCTCGACTTCTCCACGACCTACCTCGACCCGAAGTACGACTCGTACCCGAATGCTCAAGGCCCGAACGGCACGCAGGATCTGAGCGGCCGTCGTCCGGCCGGCATCCACGAGTGGAGCGTGTCGACCGGTCTGACCTACAACTGGAGCGTGGGCGCGGTCGACGGCTTTGCCCGGGCCGACTACCTCTACGAGAGCAAGGTTCAGGCGGTCGACAACATCCCCATCAGCCTCGCCTCGCGTCAGGTGAACACGCTGAATGCCAGCGTGGGCTTCGCGCGTGACGGATGGGACTTCATGCTCTGGGGTCGCAACCTGACCGACGACAACTATCTGCTTAGCGCCTTCCCGGCGGTAGCGCAGACGGGCAGCTTCTCGGGCTACCCGAACCAGCCGCGCACCTACGGCGTGACGGTCCGCAAGAACTTCTAAGTTCTCGGGATCCGACCAAATAAAAGGGCGGTTGTGCCTCGCACAACCGCCCTTTTTATTTCAGGTCAGCGGGCTTTTATCAGGGTCTATAAGGCCGCGCGCCGCCGTCGACCACTCGCAATTCGAGGCCATCGGGGCGGGTCACCGCCTCGAGCAGTGCAGCCGTTTCGGCATCCGGCTCACCGTCATATTTTGCGGGTCGATATTTCATCTGGAACGCGGCAATCACCCGACGAGTGGCCTCGTCCAATTCGCCGTGCCGGGCCACCTCGAAGCCATGCTGCGCGAGTTTCTCCTGGAACCAACCCACCGCAGGCAACGCCGCGACATGGCGCGTCATCGCCTCGCGCACCACGGCCTCGTTCGGCCACGGCACCAACCCTTCTGCCGCAAGGCGCGACCATGGGAACCGAGGGCCAGGGTCGGTCTTGCGCTGCGGCGCGATATCGCTGTGCCCGAGGATTCGATGCGGCGCGATCTCGTGGCGCTGCGCAATGTCGCGCACCAAGCCGATCACGGCGTCGATCTGCGCAGCCGGGTAGTCGTCGTAACTCACACCCGGACTGGCATCATCCCCAAGATTCACGATCTCGATGCCGATCG
>RGWK01000016.1 GCA_010029775.1 Gammaproteobacteria bacterium | reverse complement strand
TCAAAGCCGTTGGCGCCGGCAACGCTGCCGCTGCCGCTCGCCGCAGGGTTTTTCTTGCGACGCTCGTCAGCCATCTGCGTGTGGGTCTTGCGGTAGACCTGCTTCAACTCGCGTACCGGTACGCGATCCTGCGGCCGCTTCGGACCCGCGAGCGAGGGCTCCACGGTGCCGAGGTCAAGTTCGAGTACGTCGGTGTAGTCAGCTTGTGGCGCTCCCGCGTAGCGCCACATGCCCTGGGCCTTTGCGTAGGCTTCGACGAGGGCAATTTGCTGCGCTGATCGACCGGAGAGTTCGAGATAGCGCAGCGTTTCCTCGTCAATCGGGAAGATGCCGCAGGTGCTGCCGTATTCGGGCGCCATGTTGGCGATCGTGGCGCGGTCAGCGAGCGGCAGGTTCGCCAGCCCATCACCAAAGTATTCGACAAACTTCTCGACTACGCCCTTCTTGCGCAGGATCTCGGTGACGGTGAGCACGAGGTCAGTGGCGGTGGCGCCCGGTTGCAGTTGCCCGGTGAGCTTGAAGCCGACCACCTGCGGAATCAGCATCGTCACCGGTTGACCGAGCATGGCGGCCTCGGCCTCGATGCCGCCCACGCCCCAGCCGAGCACGCCGAGACCATTGATCATCGTGGTGTGAGAATCGGTGCCGACCAAGGTGTCCGGATAGGCCTGTGGACGCTTGCCCTCACGGTTCTCGAACACCACGCGGCCGAGGTACTCGAGGTTCACCTGGTGCACGATTCCGGTGCTCGGCGGCACGACCTTGAAATTGCGGAAGGCCGTCTGGCCCCAACGCAGGAACGAATAGCGTTCGCCGTTGCGCTCGAATTCGATGGCGGTATTGCGCTTAAGCGAATCGGTCGCGCCGTAATGATCGACTTGCACCGAGTGGTCAATGACGAGCTCGGCAGGCGCGAGCGGATTGACGCGCTGCGGGTCGCCGCCAAGCTTGCGAATGGCTTCGCGCATCGCCGCCAGATCGACCACGCAGGGCACGCCGGTGAAGTCCTGCATGATCACGCGCGCCGGAGTGAAGGAGATCTCGTGTTCCGGCGTAGCCTTGGCGTTCCAGTTGAGCAGCGCATCGATATCGCGGCGAGTGACGTTCACGCCGTCTTCGAACCGCAGCAGATTCTCGAGCAGGATCTTCAGCGAGTACGGTAGCCGCGCCACCTTCGCCTGCGGCAGTGCGCCGAGGTTCCAATACTCGTAGACCTGGCCGCCCACCTTGAGCGAGCTGCGTGCCTTGTAGCTGTCCGACATGAGACCCCCGAAGTCGAAATTCGAATGAATGCGTGGTGAATTATACCGAGTCGATGACCGCGCCGCCCAGACAGCGGCTGCCTGCATACAGCACTGCGAATTGGCCAGGCGTGACGGCGCGCTGTGCGCGCTCGCACTCGATCGACAGTCGGCCATCGGTCAAGGGTTGAACCCGGCAGGCCTGGTCCGATTGGCGGTAACGCAACTTGACCGCCGCGGCGAAGGGCGCCGCGGGCGGATCAATCAGCCAGTGCGCAGCCAAAGTGTGCACTGTCTGGCAGAGCAGCAGCGGGTGATCGTGGCCCTGAACGACAACCAGCGTGTTGCGCGGCAGATCCTTGGCGGCCACGTACCAGGGTTCTTCGGCCCGTCCCGACACACCGCCGATATCCAAGCCGCCGCGCTGTCCGAGCGTGTAGAAGGCGAGTCCCCGATGCGTGCCGAGCCGCTGACGGTCGGGGGTTTCGATCGGTCCTGGTGTATCGGCGATGTACTGGCCCAGGAACTCTCGAAAGGGCCGTTCGCCGATGAAGCAGATACCGGTGCTATCAGGCTTGTCGTGCACGGGTAGTCCCGCCTCGCGAGCGAGTCGTCGTACCTCACCTTTGGTCAACTCGCCAAGGGGAAAGCAGGCTGCGGCCAACTGCGACGGCTCCAGCGCATGCAGGAAATACGACTGATCCTTGTCGGCATCCAGGCCCTTGTGCAACTCCACATCACGCTCGCCCTCGACGCGCCGGGCGTAGTGCCCCGTCGCCAAGCGCTCTGCGCCGAGTCGTCGTGCGTGCCCAAGGCATACGCCGAATTTGATTTCGCGATTGCACAGCACGTCGGGATTGGGCGTCCGACCGGCCTGGTACTCGCGCAGGAAGTAGTCGAAGACCCGCTGGCGATATTCGGCGGCGAAGTTGACTCGATGCAGCGGAATATCGAGCTCGCGACACACGGCTCGCGCGTCCTGATAGTCCTCGGCGATGGTGCAGTAGCTGTCGTCCTCTTCCCAATTGGCCATGAACAGGCCCTGCACCTCATGGCCGGCACGCCGCAGGAGCAGCGCGGCGACCGCTGAGTCGACGCCGCCCGACAGACCTACGACGACTCTCACGTCGTGGCGAGCGATGCCGCGCGACCGAGGTACTCGGCCGGATGCAATTGCGCGAGACGCGCCTTGGCAAGTGCGTCGATGGGCAGCGAGGCGACAAACTGCTGATAAGCGGTCGCATCAATCTTTCGGCCGCGCGTGAAATCTTTGAGCAATTCGTAACCATCGGCAACGCCTTCGGCGCGTAGCACCGTCTGCACCGCCTCGCCGAGCACTTCCCAAGCATTGTCGAGGTCGGCGGCCATGCGCGCCGCATCGGGTTCGATTTTGCCGAGACCGCGCTGCAGCGCGCGCAGCGCGATCAGGGCGTGGCCCAGGGCGACGCCGAGATTGCGCAGCACGGTCGAGTCGGTCAGGTCGCGCTGCCAGCGTGACACGGGGAGCTTTTCCGCGAAGTGCCGCAGCAACGCATTGGCAATACCGAAGTTGCCCTCGGCGTTCTCGAAGTCGATCGGGTTGACCTTGTGCGGCATCGTCGATGAGCCGACTTCGCCCGCGACCGACCGCTGGCGCAAGTAACCGAGACTGATGTAGCCCCACGCATCGCGGCAGAAATCGACGAGGATCACATCGGCAGCGGCGAGCGCGTCGCAGTACTCACCGATCCAGTCATGCGGTTCGATCTGGGTGGTCAGGGGGTTGTAGGTCAGTTGCATCGACTCGACGAACTCGCGTGCGATGCCAGGCCAATCCGCCGATGGCAGGGCTGCTACATGGGCATTGAAATTCCCGACCGCGCCATTCCACTTGCCGAGAATCGCCACGGCAGCCCAGCGGGCTCGGGCGCGCTGCAAGCGCGCGGCGACATTGGCGAATTCCTTGCCGAGGGTGGTGGGGCTCGCGGTCTGTCCGTGGGTGCGTGAGAGCATGGGCAGCTGCGCGTGCGCAGCGGCAAACCTCTGCAGCGTCTCGATGACCGCATCGAGTTGCTCGCAGAGCACCTCGCGTGCACCGCGCAGCATGCGCGCGTAGGCCAGATTGTTGATGTCTTCGGAGGTGCAGCCGAAGTGCACGAGCTCAAGCGCGGCGGCACTCGCGCCTGCGGTCGCGAGCTGGTCGCGCACGTAGTACTCGACGGCCTTGACGTCGTGATTGGTGCGCGACTCGATGGCCTTGATGGCGGCCGTGGCACTGGCGGGCGGGGTGCGCGCCAGCGACTCGGCGACGGTCAGCACGGCTGGCGTGAGGGCATCAACTCCGGCGAGTCCGGGCGGCCTCGCTCGGGCGAGTGTCAGCAACCACTCCGCTTCCACGCGAACCCGTTCGCGGATCAGTGCCGCTTCGCTGAGGTGGGCACGCAGGGCGGCCGTGGCCCGTGCGTAGCGGCCGTCCACCGGTGATAGGGCGTCTATGGGGTCGAGGTTCATGCCGGTTGCCCGAAGCTGCGGTGATAGACTGCCCATCATACCCCATGCTCCTGCACGACCCCGCCACGCTCGACCCATCTGCCTTGAGGGCATTGATCGAGAGCCGCGTGCTCGCTGCGCCGCGCACCGAGAGCGAGAACGATTGGCGCCATGGTCCCGTCTCACCGGAGCGGCGGCGTCATTTGCGGAAGTTCTTTCCCGAGCAACCGGTGCCCGCGGCCGTGCTGGTGCCCATCGTCGAGCGCGAGGAGGGGCTGTGGGTGCTGTTGACGCAGCGCGCCTCACACCTCAGCCATCACCCTGGGCAGATCAGTTTTCCGGGCGGGCGGCTGGATCATCCGGATGAGGATTTCGTGCAGGCGGCTCTGCGCGAAACCGAGGAGGAGGTCGGTGTGTCGCGCGATCTCATCCGTGTTGCCGGGTTCCTGCCCGATCACTTTATCGTGACGGGCTACCGGGTCACGCCCGTGGTCGGGTTTGTCGATCCGCGGTTCACGCCGCGAGTGGATCCGACAGAAGTGGCTGAAGTGTTCGAAGTGCCGCTGTCGTTTTTGCTCGATGCGCGTAATCACGTTCGACGTGTACGGCGCTTCGAGAATCAGGACATCGAATTCACGGATTTCCCCTACCAGGGGCGAAACATTTGGGGCGCCACGGCCGGAATGTTGATGACGCTGTACCGCATGCTGCGAGGTGAGGACGCATGAGCGAAGATCAACCGAGGGGGCAGCAAGAATCTCAACCGGGCGAGTCTCACGCGCAGCCGCAGCCGGCGATAGCGACGCTGCTCGGGATCATGCGGCAACTGCGTGATCCCAACACAGGGTGTGCCTGGGATCGCGAGCAGACCCTGCAGTCGATCATCCCCCACACGCTCGAGGAGGCGCATGAGCTCGCCGAGGCGGTGGCTCAGGGCGAACCTGCGGCTATTCGCGATGAACTCGGCGATCTGCTGTTTCAGGTGGTCTTTCTCGCGCGCATCGCCGAGGAGCGTGGCTGGTTCGATTTCGATTCGGTTGCCGCCGCCATAGGCGAGAAACTGGTGCGTCGCCATCCGCACGTGTTCGCGGTGCAGACCGCGCTGAACGCTGGGCAGCAGACGGCAGCCTGGGAGGCGCTCAAGCGCGAGGAGCGGCAAAACCGTGGTGAGTCGGGGGTGCTTGCCGGCGTGGCCCGCACGCTGCCGGCGCTTACCCGGTCGGCCAAGCTCGGCAAGCGGGCGCGCGGCGTGGGCTTCGACTGGCCCGATGCCCGAGGCATCCGCGACAAGGTCGACGAGGAGTTTGCCGAGTTCGAGGCGACGCTCGCCGAGGGAGAGTCGCACGAGCGGCAGACTGAGGAACTGGGCGATCTGCTGTTCACCATTGCCAATTGGGGGCGCTTGCTCGGGCTCGATCCGGAGGCCGCGCTGCGCGCGACGAATGCCAAGTTCGAGCGGCGCTTCGGTCATATCGAGGCGAACGTGGCGACCCAAGGGCTCACGCTCGAGGGCCTGTCCGCGGAGCAGTGGGAAGCGCTGTGGCAGCAGGCCAAGGCGGCGGAGCGCGGTAAAGCAGGCTAGAATCCGCGTGTTATGAAGACTCCCGAACATCAGGCGTGGAATCCGACGAGCTGGCAGACCAAGCCCGCGCAGCAGCAACCGGTCTATCGCGACCAGGCGGCCTTGTTGGATGCGGTGGCGCAACTGTCGCGTTTGCCGCCGATCGTCGTGTCCTGGGAAGTCGAGAAACTTCGCGAGGAACTCGCCGAGGCGCAGCGTGGCGAGCGCTTCTTATTGCAAGGCGGTGATTGCGCCGAGAGTTTCGAGGACTGCGATTCCGCCAAGATCGCCCAGCGGCTGAAAATCCTGCTGCAGATGAGTTTGGTGCTGACGCACGGCCTAAAGAAGCCGATCATCCGCGTCGGTCGAATGGCGGGGCAGTATGCCAAGCCGCGCTCGGCGGATACCGAGACGCGTGATGGAGTCACGCTGCCTTCCTACCGCGGCGACATCGTCAATCACGCCGAGTTCACGCCGACCGCTCGCGAGCCTGACCCGCTCCTGCTGCTGCGTGGTTATGAACGGGCGGCGTTGACGCTCAATTTCGTGCGTGCGCTGATCGATGGCGGATTCGCCGATCTGCATCACCCGGAGTACTGGGATCTCGGTTTTGTGGGTCACTCGCCGTTTAAGCTCGAGTATGAACGCATCGTCGCCTCGGTAGCCGATGGTCTGGAGTTTTTCGAGACGATCAGCGCCAAAGAAGTGCACCAATCGCTGCGTGCCGACTTCTACGCCAGCCACGAGGCGCTCGTGCTGCATTACGAGCAGGCACAGACGCGGTTCATTCCGCGCCAGGACCGTTGGTACAACCTTTCGACGCACATGCCATGGATCGGCATGCGCACGGCGCAGATCGACGGTGCGCATGTCGAATATTGCCGCGGCATCTCCAATCCGGTGGGTGTCAAAATCGGCACCGCAATGGATGCGGCCTGGTTGCAGCGTCTCGTCACGACGCTCAATCCGCAAAACATTCCGGGCAAGTTGGTGCTCATCCATCGCTTCGGCGCCAAAGATATTGAGACCGCTTTGCCGAAGGCGATCCAGGCCGTCCGAGCGACCGGTCACGGGGTGGTGTGGATCTGCGACCCGATGCACGGCAACACGGAAACGAGCCAAAGCGGTCTGAAGACCCGCCGCTTCGAGAATATTCTGCGCGAGCTCGAACTGGCGTCACAGATCCACCGCGATGCCGGCTCGCATCTGGGGGGCGTGCACGTCGAACTCACCGGCGAAAACGTCACCGAATGCACCGGTGGGGCGCGGGGTCTCGCAGATCTCGATCTGCAGCGCGCCTACAAATCAACGGTTGACCCGCGCCTCAACTACGAGCAGTCGCTCGAGCTCGCGCTGCTGATCGCCGAGCGCAATCGCGTCTCCCGCGAAGCTCGCCGTCGCTAGACCTTGGCCGCAGCGCAGGGCTGTGTGCGCGGACAACCGCTGCTTCTCGGGCAAATCACGTTCGCCGGGGCGGCCAGCGAGCGAGCGACCCAGCCGATGTTCAGTACGTGGCTGACAGTGCGGATGGCGTGAGCCGCACTCTCCGGTACCACCGCGGTCCCGCCACCCTCGCGACAGGCAGCATCGATCTGCTCAACGATCGACGTGGCATCGAGCCCCTGCGCGGCGAATGCGGGCGCAAGATCGATGCCCACCGACAGCACATGCGAGACGTCGGCGGCATCTCGGGTGCGTAACGAGTGGCAGCAATAGAGTCGGGGCGTTTGCGCATCGCGCATGATCGACAGTTGCGACACAGGTTCGGCGGCCCGGTTGCGCGGGGCTACAGGCTCGCGCAGCAGGCGGAACACCGCCCAGTTCGGGCAGGGGTCCGGCACCAAGCTCATGTTGCCCCAGGGCAGAGCGATGCCGTTGCCGCGATAGACGGCGCGGAGGAAGCCGGGCGCATAGCCATCAAAGAAATGCCAGTGCCGGTAAGGCGAGATCGCGGTCATGCGACGCATCATCACGGCAGGGGTTACGCCGAGTCGCTCGCAGGCCGCGATCTCGTGCCGCTCGCGGACCAGGAACTGGCGGAATGGTTGTTTCGGGCAAAGCAGAGCGCCGGCGAACGCACTGCATTCGAAGTCCCGCCAGGCCATCAGCACATCGCGGGGCGCCATGCCGCCGCCTTCCTGCCGCCCGGAGTCCTCGAGTGGCGCAGCGCCGGTCACGCTGTGCGGCGGCACTGCGCCATCACCGTTATGCAGGATGCGATGGCCGATAAAGAAGGCGAGGGTGTACTTGAGGCGCTCCGGTTGCTCGCGCAACTGCCGGTTGATGACGATTGTCTCCGGAGCCTCGAAGCGCGCACGCAGCAGTCGATCCACGTCGCGGCGGCGTTCACTGTCGATCCAGCGAATGGATAGACCGAGCTGTTTGACGATCTGCAGGATGTCCTCCAGCGTCAACGGCATTCGGCGACGCCCCACCGACTCGGCGGCGCGCTCGATATCCGGGAACTCGTTTTGACGGGTCTCCTGCCAGACCCGCACGAGCAGGCGTGCGAACTGCTGACCACTCGTGCCCGTTTGCACGAGCAATTCGGGCAGGGCCATCTGCAGCAAGTCCTTGGAAAATAGGAAGGCCGGTTCGAGCGCCATGGCATTGACTGGCCCCGGGTGCCGCGCTGCGCGCAGCTCCTGCGGCGGCAGGGCTTCAGTTCGATCAAGGAACCAGTTCGCGTCCTTGCCGAATACCGCGGCCAGAACACCGAGCATCTGCGGCGAGGGGACGCGTTTGCCGGTCTCGACCATGCTTAGGTAAGACACCGATGGCGCGTGGTCAGGCTCTAGCTGCACGCAGCGGGCGGACAGTTCGTCCAGAGTCAGACCATTGCGTTTGCGCAGGCTGCGCAACTTCGACCCGAGGAAATGACCCTGCCGCAGTAATCCGGCCATGAGTGAAATTCACACTGTGAAATTTCTATTGTGTAAATACTCTCACCGGGAGCCCTAGAATTCAACTGCCCCGCGCTTCGGGGTCGCGGAGAGCACAGGGATGGCGACGATCGAGTTGGCACCAGGCACGCCGGGGCGTTCTGCCGAGGAGAAGATCTTGACGGCGGGTGCGCTCGAGTTCCTGGCCGAGCTCGCTGAGCGTTTTGCGCCGCGTGTACAGCAGTTGCTGCGCGCGCGCGAGCAACGTCAGCAGCGCCTTGACGCCGGTGAGCTCCCGGATTTCCTGCCTGAAACCCGCGCCGTGCGCGAGGGGGATTGGCGGATCGCCGGGATTCCCGCCGATCTGCAGGACCGACGGGTAGAGATCACCGGCCCTACCGATCGCAAGATGATCATCAATGCGCTCAACAGTGGCGCCAAAGTATTCATGGCCGACTGCGAGGACTCGCTCGCGCCGTCTTGGGACAACGTGATTGGCGGGCAGGCGAACCTGCGCGACGCTGTGCTGCGGCAGATCGATTTCACCTCCTCGGAGGGCAAGGCCTATCGACTCAATCCGCAGACCGCGGTGCTGATTGTTCGGCCGCGAGGCTGGCATCTCGCGGAGCGGCATCTGCTCTGCGCAGGTCAACCCATACCGGGTGCGCTCGTCGATTTCGGGCTGTACGTGTTCCACAACCATGCCGCGTTGCGCGAGCGAGGCACGGGTCCTTATTTCTATCTGCCGAAGCTCGAGAGTCACCGCGAGGCGCGTCTCTGGGCCGAGGTATTTGATTTCACCGAGCGGCGTCTGGCGCTGCCGCATGGCACGATCAAGTGCACGGTGCTCATCGAGACGATTCTTGCCGCCTTCGAAATGGACGAGATCCTTTTCGAGCTGCGCGACTATATCGTTGGCCTCAATTGCGGGCGCTGGGACTACATTTTCAGTTTCATCAAAAAATTCGCCAAGCGTCCGGAGTTCGTGCTGCCCGAGCGCCGTCTGGTCACCATGACGACGCATTTCATGCGCTCGTATTCGCTGCTCTGCATCCGCACCTGCCATCGACGCGGCGCCTTCGCGATGGGCGGCATGGCGGCGCAGATTCCGATCAAGCACGACCCGGTGGCCAACGACGCCGCCATTGCCAAGGTGCGCGCGGACAAGGAGCGCGAAGCGGGCGATGGGCATGATGGCACCTGGGTGGCCCATCCCGGGCTCGTACCCGTTGCAATGGCGGTGTTCGATCGGATCATGCCCTCGGCCAATCAGCTAGGCCGACTGCGTGAGGACGTGCAGGTCACGGCCGCCGACCTGCTGCAGATTCCAAGTGGCGTGATCAGCGTCGCTGGCTTGCGCGAGAACGTTAGCGTGTCCTTGCAATACATGGCGGCCTGGCTTTGCGGTAACGGCTGCGTGCAGATCAACAACTTGATGGAAGATGCAGCGACGGCAGAGATTTCCCGGGCGCAGATCTGGCAGTGGATCCACCATCCGCTTGGTGTGCTCGAGGATGGTCGCAAGATTACGGCGCAGTTGTTTCGGGAGGAACTTCTCGCAGAGCAGCAGCGGCTGCTTCAGTCCCTCGGCGAGCCCGCCTACACGGCTGGGCGTTACGCGCAGGCCGCTGCGCTACTCGAGGGCATCACCACGGCGCCTGAATTCGCCACTTTCCTCACGCTTGCGGCCTACCGCGAGCTCGAGTGATCACGCCGAACGTAACCCACGGATTAATACACATGGACGAGGAAACCCGCATGGAACTGCGAACTGCTCAACAACTGGAACGTGACTGGCAGGACAACCCGCGCTGGCGAGGCGTAAGCCGCGGCTACACCGCCGCGGACGTCGTGCGGCTGCGGGGAACCGTGCGCATCGAGCACTCGCTGGCGCGACTCGGGGCCGAGAAACTGTGGCGCAACATGGCTGCCATGCCCTTCGTCAATGCGCTCGGCGCACTCACGGGCAATCAAGCCATGCAGCAGGTGCGCGCCGGTCTGAAGGCGATCTATCTGTCTGGCTGGCAGGTGGCAGGAGATGCCAATCTTGCGGGTGAAATGTATCCCGACCAGTCTTTGTACCCGGCCAATTCGGTGCCTCAGGTCGTGCGTCGGATCAACAACACGTTGCTGCGGGCTGATCAGTTGCATCATGCCGAGGGCAACGACAGCATCGACTGGTTGCAACCCATCGTGGCGGATGCCGAGGCGGGGTTTGGCGGCGTGCTCAACGCCTTCGAACTCATGAAGGGCATGATCGAGGCAGGCGCCGCAGGCGTGCATTTCGAGGATCAGTTGTCATCTGCAAAGAAATGCGGACACATGGGTGGCAAGGTGCTCGTGCCGACGCAAGAGGCCGTCAGCAAGCTCGTGGCTGCGCGCCTCGCGGCCGACGTGTGTGATGTGCCGACGGTGCTCGTGGCGCGCACCGATGCCGAGAGCGCCAATCTGCTGACCGCAGATGTGGACGAGCGCGATCGTCCGTTCGTCGATGCCAGCAAGGGTCGCACCAGTGAAGGGTTCTTTCACGTGCGCGCAGGGCTTGAGGCCGCGATTGCCCGCGGGCTTGCGTATGCGCCATATGCCGATCTGCTGTGGTGCGAAACCGGGACGCCGGATCTCGAGGAGGCAAAGCACTTTGCCGAAGCGATCCACCGCCAGTTCCCGGGCAAGCTGCTGGCCTACAATTGCTCGCCGTCGTTCAACTGGAAGAAAAAGCTGGATGACGCGACGATCGCCAAGTTCCAGCGTGAGCTTGGCGCCATGGGCTACAAGTTCCAGTTCATTACGCTCGCCGGTTTCCATGCGCTGAATTACTCGATGTTCACGCTCGCCAAGGGTTATCGCGAAAGCCAGATGAGTGCGTACGTAGCGCTGCAGCAGGCGGAGTTCGCCTCTGAACAGGATGGCTACACGGCGACCAAGCACCAGCGCGAGGTCGGCGCCGGTTATTTCGATGACGTCACCCAGACGGTCACGGGCGGCAACTCGTCGGTAACGGCGATGAAAGGCTCCACCGAAGAGGCCCAGTTCGCCGTAGGCTGAGGCTTGAGGCTCGGGTAGAATCCGCGCCCCGCAGCAGACGAGGGCGCGGATTCGCCATGAAGTACGAGCACATCATCCTGCCGCCATCGGGCGAGCGCATTACGGTCAACGCCGACGGTTCGATCAACGTACCCGATCGGCCCATCATTCCGTTCATCGAGGGTGATGGCATTGGCGTGGACATCACTCCTGTGATGCGACGCGTCGTCGATGCAGCGGTAGCCCAGGCTTACGGCGATTCGCGTCGTGTCGAGTGGATGGAGGTCTACGCTGGCGAGAAAGCCAATCGGATCTGCGGCACGTGGTTTCCCGACGAGTCTTTGCATGCATTGCGCGAGTTCATCGTATCCATCAAGGGGCCGCTGGGCACGCCGATCGGCGGGGGCATTCGCTCGCTCAATGTGGTGATGCGCCAGGTGCTCGACCTGTACGCCTGTGTCCGCCCGATCCGCTACTTTCCGGGTGTCGCGACGCCGATGCAGGATGCCTCGCTCACCGACATGGTGGTGTTCCGCGAGAATACCGAAGACATCTATGCGGGCATTGAGTACGCGGCTGGTTCTCAGGAAGTACAGCGCCTGATCCATTTCCTGCAAAGCGAGTTGAAGGCCAAGGGTATTCGTTTCCCCTTGAGCTCCGGAATCGGCATCAAGCCCGTCTCGAAGGAGGGCAGCCAGCGTCTCATCCGCATGGCGATCCAGTATGCGATCGAGAATGACCGGGTTTCGGTAACGCTGGTGCACAAGGGGAACATCATGAAGTTCACCGAGGGCGCCTTCCGCAACTGGGGTTATCAGCTCGCCAAGGAGGAGTTCGGCGCCGCGGAACTCAACGGCGGGCCGTGGTTGAGTTTCCGCAACCCGATCACGGGCAAGGACATCGTTATCAAGGATGTGATCGCCGACAACTTCCTGCAGCAGGTGCTGTTGCGACCCGAAG
Organism: Gammaproteobacteria bacterium; assembly: GCA_010029775.1. Classification (GTDB taxonomy): domain Bacteria; phylum Pseudomonadota; class Gammaproteobacteria; order Steroidobacterales; family Steroidobacteraceae; genus UBA964. The sequence continues at coordinate 8,245 of RGWK01000016.1, read as the reverse complement.
AGTACGATGTGATCGCCACGCTCAATCTCAATGGCGATTACATCTCCGATGCGCTCGCGGCTCAGGTCGGCGGTATCGGCATCGCGCCCGGGGGCAACATCGGCCACGGACTGGCGGTGTTCGAGGCCACCCATGGCACGGCGCCGGGCTTTGCCGGCAAGGATCGCGTCAATCCGGGCTCGATCATCCTGTCGGCCGAGATGATGCTGCGTTACCTCAAGTGGACCGAGGCGGCCGATCTCATCATCAAGGGCGTGGCCAACACCATTGCGGCCAAGGAATTGACCTACGATCTGGCGCGTCTGCGTGAGGCCATACGTGCGAGCAAGCGCGAACTCGCCGCACGGCGCAACGTCGAGGAGGCGATGCAGCAACTGATTCCGGGTGCGCGGCTGATGAGTTGTTCGGGCTTCGGCGAAGCCATCATCCGACACATGGCCGACTAACGATGACCAAGGCGCTTTTCGAGCCGGATTGCCGCCGATGTCCGCGCCTTGCGGAGTTTCGCGAGTCGACGGGCGAGAGGTATCCCGGGTACCACGCGGCTCCCGTGCCCGCTTTTGGTGATAGCGCGCCGCGCTGGCTGATCGTAGGCCTCGCGCCTGGCTTGCATGGTGCGAACCGCACGGGTCGACCCTTCACCGGTGATCATGCAGGCATTCTGCTTTACGACACCTTGCATTCGCTTGGCGTGTCGAGCGCTGCAGTGTCGGTATCGCGGGATGACGGCCTGCAGCTGACCGGCGTGCGCATCACCAACGCGGTCAAGTGTCTGCCGCCAGCGAACAAGCCGACACCGGCCGAGATACGCAGTTGCAACGCGTTCCTTCGCGCGGAGCTGGCCGCACACGATGCGGCGCGGGTGGTGGTGGCGCTTGGACGAATTGCACACGATGCGGTGCTTGATGCCTTGGATCTGCCGCGCGGCGGTTTTCGTTTCGCGCATGCCGCGCGCCATGTGCTGGGGCCGGGTCGCTGGCTGCTCGACTCCTACCACTGCAGCCGCTACAACACACAGACCCGCCGCCTCACGCCGGAGATGTTTCGCGAGGTGCTCTGCGCGGCGCGGGATCTCGCCTGCGGCCAGTGATTCTTGCGGGGCGTCGGCTGACATAATGCGCCCGTGACTGAAGCAGACTCCACCACGGCAACCCCGTTCGATGCGCGCGCGTTTGTGGCGAGTCTGCCGCGTCGCCCGGGTGTGTATCGCATGTTCGATGCCGCCGGTGCCTTGCTCTACGTTGGCAAGGCGAAGAGTCTGCGTGACCGAGTGGGCAGTTACTTCGTGCCCTCCAATGTGATTCCCAAGGTTCAGGCGCTGGTGGCGCAGATCGCTGCCATGGAAGTCACCGTGACGCGGTCCGAGACCGAGGCGCTGCTGCTCGAGCACAATCTGATCAAGGCGCTGCATCCGAAGTACAACGTGGTGCTCCGCGACGATAAAAGCTTCCCCTATCTTTGGTTCACCGGTGGGCATGATTTCCCGCGTCTGGGTGTCTACCGCGGCTCGCGCAACGCACCCGGTCGTTTTTTCGGACCGTATCCCAATGCAGGTGCCGTCACCGAAGCATTGAATTATCTGCAGAAGATTTTTCGTCTGCGCAACTGCCGTGACAGTCAATTTGCCCATCGCAGTCGACCGTGCCTGCAGCATCAGATCGGTCGCTGTTCAGCGCCTTGCGTCGGGCTCATCAGCCAGGCGGACTATACGAAGGATGTCGAAGCAGCCATGAAGGTGCTCGAGGGACGCAATGACGAGGTGCAGCAGCAACTCGCTGCGCGCATGGAGTGGGCGGCCGAGCGCCTCGAGTTCGAACGTGCCGCAGCGCTGCGGGACCAGATCGCAGCCATCAAGGAACTGCAGGCCCAACAGGTGGTAGCGGCCGATGACGAGCGCGATGCCGATGTCTTCGGTCTCGCCGGCGACCCGGGCAATTACGCCGTCAGCGTGATGCCTGTGCGCGGTGGGCGCAGCCTCGGTACCCACAGTTTCTTCCCGCGAGCAGACCTCGCGACACCGGCCGAAGCCTTGTCCTCATTCATGATGCAGTACTACGCCGCGGAAGCGCCGCCGCCCGTCATTTACCCGAACCTAGAACTCGATGATGCGCCGGCGCTTGGCGAGGCCTTGGCCGGCATGGCCGGACACTCGGTTCGCGTGCATCGCGCCCAGCGGGGGCTCGCGGCTCGCTGGGTGGAGATGGCGGTCGAGAACGCACGCAACGCGTTGCGTATGCGGCAGTCACGCAAGGACGGATACCGGCAGTTGCAGATGGCGCTGGCGGATTTGCTGCAGTGCGCGGCGCCGCCGGAGCGCATGGAGTGTTTCGACATCAGTCATACCCAGGGCGAGGGCACGGTCGCCTCGTGTGTGGTGTTCGGGCCCGAGGGGCCGCTCAAGAAGGAGTACCGACGCCTCAACATCAGTGGCGTGGCGCCGGGCGATGATTACGCCGCGCTGCGCCAGGCCGTTGCACGCCGCTACGCGCGGGTGCGGGCCGGAGAGATTCCGCCACCGGATCTGCTGGTGATCGATGGTGGCCCGGCGCAGCTTGCGGGAGTGCGCGAGGTACTGGGCGAGCAGGGGATGGGGGATCTGCCGGTGCTCGGCATCTCCAAAGGGGCGGACCGCAAGCCGGGTCAGGAGCGGCTGCACTGGGCGCCGGCGGGGGAGGCGCCCCTGATCCCGGGGCCCGGCTCGCCCGGTTTGCGTTTGCTGCAGCAGATCCGCGACGAGGCCCATCGCTTTGCCATCACCGGGCACCGCCGACGGCGTGCCAAACGCTTCAACGAGTCTATCCTCGAGACAGTCCCTGGCCTCGGTCCCGCCAAGCGTAAAGCCCTGCTGCTGCACTTCGGTGGCTTGCAGGGCATCCTCAAGGCGGGTCGCATGGACCTCGAGCGAGCGCCCGGCGTAGGCCCGGCGCTCGCGCAAACCCTTTATGATGCGTTGCACCCCGGCGAGTAACGCATGCTCTGGACCGTCCCGAATGCCCTGACCTGGATGCGGATCTTCTCGATTCCGCTCGTGGTCGTTCTGTTTTATCTGCCGTATCACTGGTCTGATCCGGCGGCCGGAGCGTTGTTTGCCATCGCCGGCATCACCGACACACTCGATGGCTACTTTGCGCGCAAGTGGGGGCAGACGTCGCGGCTCGGTGCGTTTCTCGATCCCGTGGCCGATAAGCTCATCGTTGCCGTTGCGCTCGTGCTGCTCGTCAGCAAGGATCCGCGACTTGTCGTGGTGCTTCCTGCCATCGTGATCATCGGCCGCGAAATCGCCATTTCGGCACTGCGCGAGTGGATGGCTGAAATTGGCCAACGTCGAAAGGTGGCGGTGTCACGGCTCGGCAAGCTCAAGACCATCCTGCAGATCGTCGGCTTGTCGATGATGCTGATCCGATGGGACGTATGGTTCCTGCCCACGTATCAGGTCGGTTTGGTGCTCACGGTGATTGCCGCGGTGCTCACGCTGGTCTCCGCCATTGACTACCTGCGGGCCGCCTGGCCGGACCTGCGCGGCGCCTCGTGACTACGGGGTTCGCCTCGTCCGGTTTGCCTTGACTTGGGCGTGGGGGGCACTACAATCCTCGGCCTCTGTCCCCGGGCGGGAATAGCTCAGTTGGTAGAGCACGACCTTGCCAAGGTCGGGGTCGCGAGTTCGAGTCTCGTTTCCCGCTCCATTTTCTTCTTCAAACGGCGCGGCTAGGTGGCAGAGTGGTCATGCAGCGGCCTGCAAAGCCGTCTACGCCGGTTCGATTCCGACCCTAGCCTCCATTCCCCTATATATTCGCGTGACGTGGCCGATAGCGTGGGCGAGGGCCGATGATGCGCAAACTCCTCCGGACCATCGTCTGGACCGCAACCACTATCGTGGCGCTTGCCGCGCTGGTGGCGGGCGGGTTGCTGTTGCTCGATCTGCCCAATAAACCGGCGAAACCTGACCTCGAGCGGATCCTCGCGCAAGCGCGTACCTACGAGGTACGCATCCGACGGGACGAGTGGGGTGTGCCGCACATTCGCGGACGGCGCGACGTGGATGTTGCGTATGGGTTGGCCTATGCGCATTCCGAGGATGATTTTCCGACGATTGCCGAAGTGGTACTCGCGGCTCGTGGGGCACGCGCTGGGCTTCATGGCGCCGCAGCGGCGCCCGGTGACTATCTCGTCCATCTGCTTGGTGTGTGGCCCGCCGTTCGCGCTCGCTATGCCACCGATCTGCCCGCTGATGTTCGCGCCGTGCTGCAAGCGTATGCCGATGGACTCAACCATTACGGTGCCCTGAATCCGGAGCAGGTGCCCGAGGGCGTGCTGCCGGTGACGGGTGAGGATATCGCCGCGGGTTTCGTGCTCAAGGTGCCGCTCTTTTACGGGCTCGACGAAACGCTTACGCGTTTGGCTGGGGAGGTGGTGGCTGAGTCGACGCGCGGTTCGAACGCCGTCGTCGTCGCACCGCAACGCTCGGAGGATGGCAGCACGCATCTGCTCGTCAACTCGCATCAGCCCCTTGAGGGCCCGGTGGCATGGTACGAAGCGGTGCTGCAGAGCGATGAGGGCTGGCATGTCGCCGGCGGTTTTTTCCCGGGGTCGCCGTTCATGCTGCACGGCCACGGTGCACGCCTTGGCTGGGCTAATACGGTCAATCGGCCGGATCTCATCGATGTGTACCGGTTGATCATCAATCCCGAAGATCCGCAGCAGTATCGACTCGATGGACGCTGGGTCGACTTCGAGCGCAGCGAAGTGCCGCTGCGTCTTCGGCTGTGGGGACCATTTCATTGGACCGTGACGCGGGAGGTGCGACGCAGCGTGCACGGCCCGGTGATCGACACTCCCCGGGGTGTTTTCGCGGTGCGCTATGCCGGCATGAACGAGATCCGCATGCCGTTGCAGTATTACCGGCTGAACCGGGCGCGCAATTTGGAGGAGTGGCGCGCAGCACTCGCACTGCAGGCGCTGCCCAGCATCAACTACCTCTACGCCGATGCCGAGGGCAACATTGGCTACGTCTACAATGGCCTGTTCCCGCGTCGCGTCGGTAACGTCGACTGGTCCAATGAATTGCCGGGTGATCGATCCTCACTGGTCTGGGGCGAGTACCGGCCGTTTGCCGAGGTACCGCAGTGGTGGAACCCGTCGTCCGGCATCCTGTTCAACGCCAACAACACGCCGACGCAGGCCAGCCTGCCGCTCGAGGCGCTGGGCCTGATGGAGTTCCCGGCGGACATGGGGATCGAAACTCGTCAAACAAATCGCGGCTGGCGACTGCTTGAGACTTATGGCGCAGACCCGGTCATCAGCGATGACGAATTCAGACGCTACAAGTTCGACCTCGCTGTCAGCCCGCAGTCGGAGTTTGCCGCCGTGATCAAGGATCTTCGATCCCTGCCACTGGCGACAGACGATGCCGCCCTGCGGGCGGCGCAGCAGTTGCTCACCCGTTGGGATTTGCGCACAGATCAACGCAATCGCGCAGCGGCTCTCGGCGTGCTCGCGGCGAGTCGAGTGCTGGAGGCGCGACACCTCGCTCTGCAGCAAGGTCAGCCGCTCGCAGAGAGTGCATTGCCCGAGGCCTTGCGGGCTGCGAGTGCGGAGTTGACGGCGGCATTCGGTCGCATCGACCCGCCGTGGGGGGACGTAAATCGCTTGCGGCGCGGCAAGGTGGACCTGCCGCTCGATGGCGGGCCGGATATGTTGCGGGCCGTACATTCGGTCGTCGATGCGGACGGCAAGCGCCGGGCAGTCGCGGGCGATGGTTTTATGATGTTCGTCAGTTGGGATCGCAACGGCCGCTTGAGCAGCCAAAGCATCAGCCCCTACGGCAGCGCCTCGTCCCGCGAGCGATCGAGGCATTACGCCGACCAGGCCCTGTTGTTCGCCAGCCAGCAGACCAAGCGCGTCTATTTCACCGAGGCGGAGCTCGCGCCGCACATCCTAGAGGACTATGCGCCGGGACAGCGCACGGCGGGTCGCGCCAGCGGCAAGTTCAGTGGGGCGGGCGCGAAAACGGAGTAAATTCGCCGCGCGTCTGCTGGCGTGACAGACGCACTGTTGTGCGCGGTACGGCGAATTCCACGCTGACATTGTTGACCTGTTCCGGAAACACATCGTGCATCCAGGTGGACTCCACGGCATACCGGCCCACGAGTGTTGGAGCCGGTAATTCCTGGTAGACATACACGTTGTCGCCTTCGAGCTCCGCGCCGACGGTCACTGGTTGGAGCAGTACGCCGTTGGGTGCAAACCAGCGAAAGCTGCGCTCCACCTCAAGCGCAAGCCGCGCCCGACCCTCCACCGAGGTCGGCTGCACGTCGTCTCGAACCCCGCGCACCGCCAGTAGGCGTAGTGCATCGTGGTAGTGGATGGCATGGACGATTTCCCACTGCCCTGACCGCGGATTTGCGGTGACCCGCGTGAGCGTGACGTGCGCGCGATGAGCCTGAGTGATTTGCGCGCCGAGGATAAAAGCGAGACACGCCGCACCGACTGCTGCACGCTGCCGCAGCCGGCGTCGGGCAATGCTCGGTTCCGTCACTTGGTGGCCGGTTGCAGCGGGATCGCCTTGTCGTCAGCTTTCGCGCCGCTCTTGGGTTCGCCCTTCAGCTCTGCCAGCGCATCGAGCATCTGGTTTCGACCGCTGTCGCGGCCCTTGAACAGCTCGATGCGGCTTTGCTCGATGCGTCGCGGCGTGATGTTGTTGCTCTGATCCGCATCGGCAATGAGATGGTTGCGATCGAGTTCTACACTGACGAGTCGCTGCTTGCGAATGAAAAGCTTGGTGACTTTCTCGGCATTGTAGCGCCACACCTCGGCCGGCACCTGATATTCCTCCGTGCTGCCATCGGCGTAGGTCAGTGTCAGCGGCAGCGGTGTGACGAGCCCGCCGAGGTTGTGGAAGTCGACGAAATGCACGTGTTCGCCCGCCTTCAGGGCCCGGTCGAGAGCTGTGCGCTCCCAAGGTTCAAGTTTGTCGCGGAATTCCTTGTACTGGTTGCGATCTTTGTTGTTGACGACGAAAGGATCGTTGTCGTTATAGAAATCCTTGAGTTCGGGATATCGATCAACTCGGGTCTGTCGTCCCTCGGCGCGGTTTTGCCGTTGCGAGTACGACTCGGGCCAGTCGGCAGCGAACTCGGCACGTCGCAGCGGGAACTCCGTCTCCGGATCCTGCGAGGAGATCTGATAGGCGCGGATATCGCCGACCGACACGTCGACGTAGTCCGTCCCGTAGAACCAACCGCGCCAGAACCAATCGAGATCGACCCCCGACGCATCTTCCATGGTGCGGAAGAAGTCAGCCGGCGTGGGACGCTTGAACTTCCAGCGATTGGCGTATTCGCGGAAAGCGTGATCGAACAATTCGCGTCCCATCACGGCCTCGCGCAGGACGGCGAGCGCGGCCGCCGGCTTGGAGTAGGCGTTGGGACCGAACTGCACGATGGTGTCGGAGTTGGTCATGATCGGCACCTGGTCCTGCGACTGCATGTACCCGGTGATGAAATCGAGGACGTTGGTCTTGTCGCCGAAGGTCGGGAAGTTCTCCTCCCATTCGAGTTCAGCGATGTATTCAAGGAACGTGTTGAGACCCTCGTCCATCCAGGTCCACTGGCGCTCGTCGGAGTTGACCACCATCGGGAAGTAGATGTGACCGATCTCGTGAATGATCACCCCAATCAGTCCGTACTTGGTGTTGCGCGAGTAGGTGAGCTTGCCCGACTTCTCGTCCTTCGTCGGCCGGTAGCCGTTGAAGGTGATCATTGGGTATTCCATTCCGCCGCGCTCCCAGGAGTTGACCGAGATCGCGACCGGATACGGATAGGGGAAGGAGAAGCGCGAGTACACCTCCATGGTGTGGATCACGGCGTGTGTCGAATACTTTGACCAGATCGGTTCGCCTTCGTTGGGATAGAAGGACATGGCCATCACGAACGGTCGCTTGGCGTCATCCTGTCGATGACCCATGGCGTCCCAGATGTACTTTCGCGAACTCGCCCAAGCGAAGTCACGAACATTCTCGGCTTTGAAGCGCCAGGTACGCATCTGGCTGGTACCGGTTTTCTCGTTTTCGAGGGCCTCCTGCGGCGTGACGATGAACACCGGGCTCTTGGCGGTCTCGGCCTTCTTCAAGCGCGCGCGTTGCGTGGCGGTTAGCACGGCATCCGCATTTTGCAAGACACCGGTGGAGGCCACGATGTGGTCTGCGGGCACCGTCAGTTCGATGTCATAGTCGCCGAACTCCAGGGTG
>RGWK01000150.1 GCA_010029775.1 Gammaproteobacteria bacterium | reverse complement strand
CGTTTGGCCTTGATGGGGTTCTTGATCGGCGGTCGCTGGTCGACAGCGGTCATCTTGAAACGACCTTGTGCGTCGGCCATCCGGCGCATACCCCAGTATTTACCGGCAGAGAGTGTTACCACGGCAGAATTCATTGAGTCTCCATGAATAGATCGCGCTCGGCCCGGCTGGGCACAGCATCCCGGCCGCCGAAGCGACTGACTTTAAGAGCAGCCGTGGCGCTTGCGGCGCGCACGGCGGCAGATTCGTCGAGGCCTTCGGCAAGAGCGAGCGCAAAAGCCCCGTGCCAGACATCGCCGGCACCCAGAGTATCGACAGCGGTCACCGTGCACGCGGCGACGTGCTGCAGCGCGCAGGCAGCCCCAGCTGACTCGCCCGGGCTTGAGCGGCCATCGGCGATTAAGACGCCGTCGGCGCCGAGAGTGACGCAACACCAGACATGATGGCGCGCTGCGAGCTGCTGCAGTGCAACCCCCGCGCGATCAGTGTCGGTGGCACTGGCGTCAATGTCGCGCAAACCCGGTAAGGAAAACGCCAGATGGCTGGCCGCCTCGAGCAAACCACTTGAAGAGGTGACCGGCGTGTCGGCGTCGAGCACGGCGGGCACGCCGCGCGCACGCGCGCTACGCAACGCCCATGCGGCACCCGTCGGCCAACGCGTATCCGCAAGCACAGCGGACACGCCTTCGAGTGATACTGACTCATCGAGCCACGCGCATTCCGTCGGCATCTGCGGATCGGTGTGATTGACGATCAGGCGCTCGCCATGGTCATCGATAAAGACCGATGAAACCGAGGAACCATGCCCGGTAAAACGCCGCACGTGACGGCAATCGACGCCATACCGTTCGAGTTCTTGCTGCAGCACATCAGCCACCGGATCGGCCCCGACACGCGCAACCAGACGGGCTTCACCACCGAGGCGAGCGACCGTCACCGCGGCGGTGGCCGCAGGTCCACCGCCTTGCGTGAAAAAGCCCGTCGCACGGTACTTTTCTGCGCGCTGCGGCAGTTGCGGGGTGCGGAAGATGTAGTCCTGCACCGCATGACCGACGCAGAGCACGACACTCATGAGGAGGTGACGTCGTAGACCAGCGTGCTCGTATCGCAACGACTGAGCCGCCACTCAACCCGCTTGCCGTTCATCGATACGGCGACACGCTCGATCTGCAGCAGGGGCGTGCCGACCGGTACACCGAGGCGGCGCGTGTCTTCGCGCCGAGCGATGTCAGCGCGCAGTTTCTCGTGGGTGGAAACGATATTGATGCCGTATTCGCGCTGGTAGAGCGCGTAGAGCGCGTTCGGCAGCGGCGAATGCCGGTCGAGATCGGGGTAGTACTGCACCGGCAGCACGATGCGCTCGATAGCGATCGGATGCTCGTCGACAAACCGCGTGCGGACGATCTCGAAGACTTCGGCATCATCGGCAAGCTCAAGGGCCTTGGCTTCGTAAGACTTGATGCGGCGCCGCTTGATGGCCTCGTCGCCGCTCGTCGGCACGGCACGCTTGCCATCCGGTCGGGACAGCCGGAAGAAACGGAACAAGGATCGTTCCTGCGTCAACTCGGCAACGTACGTTCCCTTGCCTTGGTGCCGATCGATCACTTTGTCGAGGGCCAGCGCATCAAGTGCCTTGCGCACCGTGCCCTGACTCACGCCGAGCTGGGCGGCAAGCGCCTGCTCGCTGGGCAAGGCCTCACCCGGCTTCCACTCGCCCGCGGCGATGCGCTTGACCAGCGTCTCGTAAACTTGGCTGTAGAGGGGTCGGTACTGCGGCGCGCTGTCCATCTTGGGCGAGTCCTCGAAAGAAGAGCGCAATGGTAGCGTGGCGCTTGCAGACACAGGTGTCATGTGTTTAGTATCTTATATAAGACTTGCCGTCCGCAAGCGAACCCAGGAGCCCTTGAGTGAGCGTCCCGCAATTGCTCGTGCATGACCGCAAAGACAATGTCGGCGTGGTCGTCGTCGAAGATCTGAAAACCGGCACAGACATGCTGTGCGTCGTTACGGAAGACAACTCGGACTTCCGTCTCACCGTCCGTCATGACGTCCCCATCGGTCACAAAGTGGCCCTCGTCGATCTGAAGGTCGGCGACACCGTGATCAAGTACGGTCAGGACATCGGTCGTATCGTCACCCCGGTCGCCCGGGGCGAACACGTGCACGTTCACAACCTCAAGACCAAGCGCTGGTAGGAAGCCACGATGACCCAAGCCAACCGCAAGATCTGGGCTTACCGCCGCGAAAATGGTCGCGTCGGCGTCCGCAACTACGTCGCCATCCTGCCGGTGGATGACATTTCCAACGCTGCCTGCGAAGCCGTCGCCAACAACATCAAGGGAACGATCGCCCTGCCGCACGCCTACGGCCGGCTGCAATTCGGTGCCGATCTCGATCTGCACTTTCGCACCATGATCGGCACCGGAGCGAACCCGAACGTCGCCGCCTGCATCGTCATCGGCATCGAGCCCGGTTGGACGCAGCGCATCGTCGAGGGTATCGCCAAAACCGGTAAACCGGTGGCCGGTTTCTGGATCGAAGGCAATGGCGATATCGCTACCGTGGCGGCGGCGTCGCGCAAAGCCAAAGAATTCGTGCACATGACCTCGGGCCAGGTGCGCGTTGAATGCGACATCAGCGAACTGTGGGTTGCCGCCAAGTGCGGTGAGAGCGATACCACCACAGGGCTCGCCTCCTGCCCGACAGTCGGCAACATGTACGACAAGCTGATTCCAGCCGGGCTCTACGGCTGCTTTGGCGAAACGTCAGAACTCACCGGCGCAGAGCATCTGGCCGCAGCGCGTGCCGCCACGCCGGAGGTTCGCGAGAAGTTCATGAAGACCTGGCAGGCCTACCAGGACGATGTCATCGAGGCACACAAGACCTCGGATCTGTCGGAGAGCCAGCCCACCAAGGGCAACATCGCCGGTGGCCTCACCACCATCGAAGAAAAGGCGCTCGGCAATCTCGAGAAGATCGGCAAGAAGGTCAAGTTCATCGATGTGCTTGAACCTGCCGAGGCGCCGGCGCGCGGCGCCGGCCTCTACTTTATGGACACTTCTTCGGCAGCAGCCGAGTGCTGCACACTGCAAGCAGCGGCCGGTTACGTGGTTCATATCTTCCCAACAGGGCAAGGCAACGTCATCGGCAATCCGATCATGCCGGTCATCAAAGTCACGGGAAACCCGCGTACGGTACGGTTGATGCCCGAGCACATCGATGTCGACGTCTCGGGTGTCGTGCGCCGCGAGATGACCATCGATCAGGCGGGCGACGCACTCATCGAGTGCATCGCGCAAACGGCCAATGGTCGCGCGACAGCCGCCGAAGCCTTGGGTCACGTCGAATTCGTGATGACCAAGCTTTATCGCAGTGCCTGACGTTCGCCTGAGCCTCGCGCAAGCGGAGGATCTCGTCGCCGAGGTGTTGCAAGCCAATGGAGCGAGCCGCGCGGCCGCACGCGCGACGGCTGTGGCACTCGTAGCCGCCGAAGCCGACGGACAGGCGGCGCACGGCTTGAGTCGTGTCAGCTCGTATGCGCTGCAAGCGCGCTCCGGCAAAGTCAACGGCACGGCAGTGCCGGTACTGACGCGGCCCGCACCGGCTGTCATCCGTGTGGATGCGGGCCTTGGCTTTGCCTACCCTGCCATTGATCTCGCTATCGAAGCGCTTATTCCCACAGCGCGTACCCAAGGCATTGCCCTGGCCGCGATTTGCCACTCGCACCACTTTGGCCAAGTCGGTGCACATGCCGAGCGCCTCGCCGCCGCCGGTCTTGTCGCGCTGGTCTTCGGCAACACGCCGAAAGCCATGGCGTTCTATGGCGGGCGTGCGCCGATGCTGGGGACCAATCCGCTCGCCTTCGCGGCACCGCTGCCGTCAGGTGATGCACCGCTTGTCATCGATCTCGCCTTATCCGTTGCGGCGCGCGGCAAGATCATCGCTGCACAGAAAGCCAACAAGCCGATCCCGGATTCCTGGGCCGTCGATGCCGAGGGGCAGCCCACCACGGATCCGACCGCAGCACTCGCCGGTACGCTGGCGCCCATCGGCGGCGCCAAAGGTGGTGCACTGGCGCTGATGGTCGAGATACTTGGCGCGGCACTCACCGCGGGTGCCTTCGGTTGGGAGGCCACGTCTTTCTTTGAGTCACACGGCAAGGCGCCGGACATGGGGCATCTGTTCATCGCCATCGATCCGGGTCCGGCCTCAGGCAATGCCTTCGCCGCTCGCATGTCGGTGCTCGCCGAAGCGATGCGAGCGGATCCGGCCGTCCGGCTGCCGGGATCGCGGCGGCTCACGGCGCGCAAAATCGCCACTCAAGAAGGCTTGCGCGTTCCGGCAACGTTGCATGCAGAAATCCGCGCCCTCCTTCAACCATAGTCCCACGGACCTCCGCCATGCCCGAGATCGTCATCAGCGAGTTCATGGATGAAGCCGCCGTCCGCACGGTGCTGGCGGGTCGTGACGTCCTCTACGACCCCACGCTGGTCGATAACCCGACCGCGCTGGCCGCAGCGCTGCGTGACGCACGGGCGCTGATCGTACGCAACCGCACCCAAGTGCGCGGCGCGCTACTTGAGAACGCACCGCGGCTCGAAGCCGTTGGTCGACTCGGTGTTGGACTCGACAATATCGATCTGCCCGCCTGCAAAGACCGCGATATCGCCGTTTTCCCGGCGACCGGCGCCAACGATGTCTCGGTCGCCGAGTACGTCATCACGGCGATGCTGGTGCTGCTACGTCGCGCCTGGTTTGCCACACCCGATGTGGTGACAGGACGCTGGCCGCGCATGACCACCATCGGCCGAGAGGTCTCAGGCAAAACACTGGGTCTTATCGGCCTCGGTGGCATCGCACGCGAGACCGCTGTTCGGGCCCGGGCACTCGGCATGTCCGTCATCGCGTACGACCCGCTGCTGCCCGCCGACCATGCCGCCTGGCAACTCGCCCGCGCCGTCGGCTTCGAGACACTTCTGGCCGAGAGCGACGTCGTCAGCCTGCACGTGCCGCTGACACCTGCCACGCGCAACATGATCGGCACCGCGCAACTGGCACTGCTGCGCCCCGGCAGCGTGCTGATCAACGCCGCCCGCGGCGGCGTGATCGACGAGGCTGCGCTCATCGAGGCGCTGCGCAGCGGGCGACTGGGCGGTGCCGCACTCGATGTGTTCGAGCACGAACCGCTCGATGCCACCCGCGGGGCAGCCTTTGCCAACCTGCCCAATCTGCTGCTGACGCCACACATCGCGGGCGTCACTGAGGAATCCAATGTGCGCGTCAGCGAGGTCACGGCTCGCGCCGTGCTCGCCCACCTGAATCGCGCCGACTGATCCGCTGCACAGTCTGAGGGCGCCCGTCGAGGGCGGAAGGCGCTCACCGCCTCAGCCGTTGAGCCGCCCGGATGGTTTACTGGCACGCTTGATCTGCACCGATCCAACGCAGACCATGAGCGCTTGCCGAGCCCATCCATGATGCCCCACGACCGCCTCCTATTCCTGCATCTGTCGAACCGCCTGGAGTGGTT
>RGWK01000149.1 GCA_010029775.1 Gammaproteobacteria bacterium | reverse complement strand
CCGACAACACGAGCCCGCTGACGAGCGCCGCGACCGGCAGCACGAGCAGATCCGGCATGGCGGGCCAGGCGCCGATCCACAGCGCAAAGCCCGCGGCAAGCAGGGCCACACCCGCAATCACCGAGCGGCGATCGAGACGGTCGGCGAGCATGCCGATGGGATATTGGGTGACGACGCCAGCCAAGATGCTGCCGGCCATGAAGGTGGCGATTTCAGCCGAGTCCATGCCACGTTGCTGTGCGTAGACCGGCCCAAGCGAGAACACGATTGAAGCCATCAAGCCCGACATGATCACGGCAAATACACCGAGCGGCGAGCGGCGGTAGAGATCGCGGAAGCGCACGCTTTGCGGTGTATCGACGACCGGTGCCGAGTGTGCCGAGAGCACGAGCGGCACGATGGCCAGACAAATGAGTGCCGCCACCAGCATGAAGGGCGTGTCGGAGCTCGTGTCAGCCACGAGCAGCAGGAACTGGGCTGCGCCCATGCCGCCATAGAGCACGACCATGTACAGCGCGAGCAGTCGCGAGCGTGTCTCTTGAGTGGCGCGGTCGTTGAGCCAACTCTCCGCCACCACGTAGATGCCGGCGAAGCACACACCCGTGATCAGGCGCATCGCAGCCCAAACGCCCGGCATCACGAACACCGCCTGACAGAGCGTGGAGGCGGCTGCCACCGCTGCGAACGCCGAGAACACGCGCACGTGACCCACGCCGCGAATCAGACGCGGCGCAATGACCGTGCCTACGAGAAAGCCTGCGTAGTAGCAGGACATCACAAAGCCGATGGCGGAGGTCGTGAACCCCTCGGTCTGGGCGCGCACGCCGAGCAACGTCGATTGCAGCCCGGCGCCAAGCATCAGCACGCCCATGCCGAGCAATAGAGGCCAGGTGCTGGCGATGAGACTGGCCGGCATGGGTAGGTTCGGTGGGTGCTTGCGTGGTCGACGCGGGGGCTCACATTATACGGTGTGATGCACGACAAACGCGAGACAGCGGCGGCGGGTTTGCTGATGCTGGGCCTGCTCCTGCTTGGCGCGGCCACGCTGGCTGCCGAGTCGCAGGTTTTGTCGCGTCCGCCTGAGGTGCAACTGGCGGGAGAACGCGTGGTCGGCCGCGCATCCCCGACTGCGGGCGTCAACGCCTTTTTGGGTGTGCCGTTTGCGGAGCCGCCCGTCGGGCCGCTGCGTTGGCAGGCACCGGTCGATTACCGCGAGCGCGGTGGCGTGCGTCGCGCCGAGCGGTTCGCACCGGCGTGTCTGCAAACCACGCGAATTCTCGACTGGTATCGGAGCATGGCTGAGCGCTTCGGCGCGAGTCGCAGCGTCTTTGCAGATCTCGAGACCAGCGAGGATTGCCTCTACCTCAACGTATGGGCGCCGGCTAACGTGTCATTGCCGGCGAACGTGTCGTCGCCGGCGGGGCACCAAACTCATCTCGCGCCGGTCATGGTATTCATCCACGGCGGCAGTAATCGCAGCGGCTGGTCGTTCGAACCGAACTACCACGGGCATCGGCTGGCGGCCGAGGGCGTCGTGGTCGTCAGCATCGCCTATCGCCTCGGTGTGTTCGGTTTCTTCTCGCATCCGGAACTCGCCGGGCAGTCGGTGACGGCCAATTTTGGTTTATGGGATCAACTGTCGGCGTTGCGCTGGATACAGCGCAACATCGCGCGCTTCGGCGGTGATCCGCAGCGTGTGACCGTCTTCGGCGAATCCTCAGGCGCGGGGAACATCGCGATGCTGATGGTGGCGCCGCAGGCACGCGGGCTGCTGCACCGCGCCATCCTGCAAA
Source organism: Gammaproteobacteria bacterium (assembly GCA_010029775.1). Lineage (GTDB taxonomy): Bacteria > Pseudomonadota > Gammaproteobacteria > Steroidobacterales > Steroidobacteraceae > UBA964. Next base: position 3,799 of record RGWK01000149.1, on the reverse strand, counting down.
GTGGCGGCGATTTCGGCTGGCCCGGCCTGCGCTCACTGGCCGCGGAACGTTCGCGCGGCGTGCAGCTGGCGGCAGCCCTCGATGCGACGAGGCCGCCGAATTTGGCAGCGCTGCGCGCCATGGATGGCCGAATATTGATGCAGCGTGCCGAGCAGGTATTCCGTGATCATTACCATGCGCCCGTCCAAGATGGCGTGCTGGTGACGCAGTCGGTTGCACAGCGTCTGGCGCAGGGCGAGGTGCCGCTCGGCAGCCTGCTGATCGGGACCAACGCCAACGAGTACTACCAACCACTCGCAGCGACGCTCGCCGCCGCGGCGGCTCGCGAAGCCTTCGAGCGTGCGTTGACGTCAGCGGAGGTGTTGAACACCGCTGAGGTCCGTGCGGCGTTGCGCGATGAGCCGGACATCGCCACCGCCATCGATCGACTGCAGAGCGCCGAGTCGATGCTGTGTCCCGCCCAGCTGCTCGCAAGTGCGACCGCAGCGGCGGGTATCCCGACCTGGATGTACTGGTTCTCGAGGGTTCGCGAGGGCAAGGAGGCTGCGCAACTGCGCGCCTACCATGGCGCCGAGTTGCCGTACGTTTTTGGCACTCACGATGCGTGGTTGCCTACATCCCCAATCGATGCCCAACTGACCCGCGCGATGATGCGGGCTTGGGTGAATTTCGCTGCGACCGGTTCACCCGAGGGCGACGGGCTGCCCGCTTGGCCGCGGTTCCGCTCGTCCGGCCCATCCAGCGTCATGGCGTGGGCGGACACGCCTCGCGTTATCGGGACGCCGGAGCCGACGCTGTGTGGGCTTTATCGCGATCGGTTGGCGGCGAGCGCTTCGCAGTAAAGCCGCAACCGTCGACAGGCTTCAACGATCAAGGCTTCCTCGGTGGCGAAGCCCACGCGCACGAAACCGAGCGTTTGTGTACCAAAGGCATCACCGGGGATGACCGAGACCCGCTGCTCGCGGAACAAGCCTTCGGCAAACGAGCGGCCCTGCAGTCCGGTGCCACGCACGTCGAGCAACATGAACATGCCGGCCTCAGGCACCAGCGGCGCAACGCCTGGAATACCCTGCAGGTGCTCGAGCATCAGCGCCGCGCGGCTATCGCAGTACTGCCGGGCGCGTTGCTCCGCCTCGCCGGCCATGCTGATGGCCGTCACCGCGGCTTCCTGAATGAAGCCCGGCAAGCCGTAGAGCATGCACAGCACGAGATTTTCCGCATGGTCGATGAGCTCGCGAGGTCCGACCATCCAGCCGAGGCGCCACCCGCACATGGCATGTGTTTTCGACAGACTGCCGATCGTTATCACGCGATCGGGCAGTTCGCGCGCCAGGCTCGGTACCGAGCCGCCCGGCGCAAGCCCTGCGTAAACTTCATCGGCGACGATCCACAAGTCGTGTTCGCGCGCTACGGTGGCGATACCGGCAAGATCCTGTTCGCTGAGAATCAGACCTGTCGGGTTGCCCGGGGTCGCGAACGTCAACACGCGTGAGCGCGGCGTGATGGCGCGGCGCAAGGCGTCGAGATCGAAGCGAAAGCCGTTGTGTTTATCGAGGGCCACTCGTACGAGTTGTGCGCCCGAGGTCTCCAACGTCGCCGGATACGTTGGGTACATCGGATCGAGCGACAGCACCTCGTCACCTGCTTCCGATAGGCACAGCAGCGCAACCATCAGCGCATTTTGCGCGCCGCTCAGCACCACCACCTGCTCGGGTTCCACCCGTTGACCGCAACGCCGGTAATGCTGCTCGGCGATTGCTGAGCGCAGCGCGAGCCGACCGCGCACCGCCGTGTAATGCGTATCGCCGGCATGCAAGGCTTCCACGGCTCGGGCAACCACCGCTTCGGGAGTCGCCAAATCGGGGTCGCCAACGCTTAAGATGATGGCGTCTTCGCCGCGCTCGCGCGCCGCTTGTGCAGCATAGTGGATGAGCCAAGCATCCGAGCCGTCGCCGCCAATTCGTTGAACCAAACTCGAGAACTTCACCGTCATGAGCGTATCAGCAAGACCGTTGGGCTGCTATCTGACCGAGTTGCTCGCCGCGCACGGCATCGACACCGTCTTCGGCATTCCAGGGGTGCATAACCTCGAGTTGTATCGCGGCCTTGATCGCCATCGGCATTTGCGACACGTGCTCGTGCGCCACGAGCAGGGCGCGGGGTTTGCGGCCGACGGCTACGCGCGCAGCACGGGTCGAGCGGCCGCGGCCTTCGTTATCTCCGGCCCCGGTGTCAGCAATGTGCTGACGGCCGCACTGCAAGCGGCGTCGGACTCTGTGCCCTTGATCATCATCGCGAGTACACCGGTGCGTCGATCGCTCGGCCGATCCTTTGGCATGTTGCACGAGGTGCGCGATCAGCAGGCCATCATGGCCGCGGGTCTCGATCTCACCGCCACTGCTTATAGTGCGATCGAAGCGCGCGATTTTCTGCAAGCCGTGTTCGCCGAATATCGCGCCGGGCGCACGCGTCCTGCCTACCTGGGTGTGCCGCTCGATGTTCTGGCAGAACTGACCGATTTGCCCATAGAGACACCCGCATCATCATCGCCTGCGCAGGCGAGCGCATCGCAAATCGATCAGGCGGCGGCGTTGCTGAACGCGGCAGCGCGTCCGCTCTTCATCGCAGGTGGCGGTGCGCGTGCGGCGGCAACGGCCCTGCGTGAACTCATCGAGGCGACTGATGCGTATCTCGTGACTACGGCCGCGGGCAAAGGCCTGTTGCCCGAAGCGCATGCTGCAAATCTTGGGTGCTCGCTGCCCTATGCCCCGACACAGCAGCGTATCGCCGAGGCCGACGTCATCGTCGCTGTGGGTACCGGCTTATCGGAGACCGACCTCTACACGGGAGATCGGCTGACGTTCACGGGCCAGTTGATCCGAGTCGATCTTGACCCGCGGCCCGATGAGCGACATCCGGCTGTGCTCAGCGTCTGTGCCGATGCGGCGAGCGTTATTACCGGCTTGGTGTCGCGATGTCCGCCGCGGCGCGGCTGGCGTAGCGCTGCGGGTAGTGCCTCGCAGCTGCGAGGCATCATCGATGCGGCACTCGACGCCCCGACGCGGTGTCTGCGCGAGGGCCTCGATGCCATTCGCGCGGCTTTGCCGACGGATGCGCTCGTATTTTCGGACATGACCCAAATCGCGTACCTCGGCAACTATGCGTTTGCCTGTGATCAACCGCGCTTGTGGCATCACCCCTCGGGCTACGGCACGCTGGGCTACGCGCTGCCTGCGGCACTCGGTGCGCGCGTTGCGCACGCGGATCGCGCCATCGTCGCCCTGGCCGGTGACTACGGCGTGCAGTTCACTCTTCAGGAACTGGGCACTGCGGTGGAGTTGGGTCGCAGCCTGCCGATCATCGTCTGGAACAATTCGGCGCTCGGTCAAATTCGTGATGACATGATCGCCTCGGGCATTGCGCCCATCGGCGTGGTGGGTCACAACCCTGATTTCGTCGCTCTTGCCGAGGCTTGGGGCGCTCGCGGCGAGCGCGTCGGCGATGCGGCCCGATTGACCGCAGCGCTACGCACGGCGTTGCAGCACCCGGGGCCGACGCTCATCGAGGTGAATGCGGCGCAGTTTGCGCTGGGCTGAGCGACGAGGTGTCGAGCGTTACTTGATGGTTGGCATCGCGAAGCTCGTGCCTTCGCGTCCCTCACCAGGCCAGCGCGAGGTGATCGTCTTCAGACGGGTGTAGAACCGCACGCCTTCTGGCCCGTGCACGTGATGATCGCCAAACAGCGATGACTTCCAGCCGCCGAAGCTGTGGAAGGCCATCGGTACGGGAATCGGCACGT
>RGWK01000148.1 GCA_010029775.1 Gammaproteobacteria bacterium | reverse complement strand
GCTCTTCTTCCCCTGCCATAACGAGGCTGAGAACCTCGAGGCGCTCGTCGCAGATGCGCTCACTGCCCTTCCCGCCCTCGCTGCGACATATGAGGTCATTCTCGTTGACGATGGTTCCCGTGATGACACTGCCGGTGTCGCTGAGCGCCTCGCGCATCAACACAGCGGAATCGTCCGCGTGGTGCGCCACGATGTAAATCGCGGCTACGGAGGCGCGCTTCGCTCCGGCTTTGCGGCGGCGCGGTACAACTACCTTGCCTACACCGATGGCGATCGGCAGTTCCGTGTCGCGGATCTCGCGCGGCTTGTTGAACGCGCGGAGGCCACGCAATCGCCAGTGGTGATTGGTTATCGATTGCAGCGCGCTGATCCGCCACTGCGTCTCGTGTACGCCTCCATCTATCGAGTTGCCAATCGCGTCTGGTTTGGCCTCAATGTTCGCGACGTTGACTGTGCGGCGAAGCTCTTCCGTCGCGATGCACTGAAGCGCATCAACGTGCACTCTGATGGCGCATTCTTCTCGGCCGAACTTCTCATTCGCCTACGGCTTGCTGGTGTGAGCATCGCGGAGGTTGGTGTGCCGCACTACCCGCGCACTGCTGGCTCGCCGACGGGGGCGCGCCTCTCAGTCATAACGCGCGCGGTTCTTGATTTTTGGTCGCTGCGGATTGGGCTTTGGTTGAACCGCGCTCGAGCACTTGCGCGGGGCCGTGCGCTGCTCAACGATTAGCGCGTGGCCGGTGGCTCCTCGCCATCAAGAGAGTTCACAAAGTCACGGAAGAGCGAGAGTCGCTCTTCCTCCGCGGCCTCCGGAACAATCCCCTCTGTTGAGAGCAGCTCCACTGAGATAAAGATTGGTGCATCGGCACGAAGCGCCAGCGCAACCGCATCACTAGGGCGCGCATCAAGCTCTGCCTCTTCGCCGCTCGGGGCAACCATCAACATGCGCGCACGAAATGTCTCGTCGCGAACCTCTGTAATGCGTACCTCACGCAGTGTTGCCCCTAGGGCTTGGATTGCCCGCAGTGCGGTGTCATGTGTAAGGGGGCGCTCTGGCGTTACTCCTTGGAGGTGATAGGCAATCGCGCTGGCCTCGTTCGGCCCGATCGGAATCGGTAGGTATCGCGCCTCTTCAGCGTCGCGAAGGAGTAGCACATGCGTCCCAGAGATCATCTGAATGCGCACCCCATCAACCACCGCGCGTCGTAACTCCATCGCTCTATGATCGCACGCTTATGGTGTGGGGATCGGCGTTTCAATGACGGGATCAGGTGTCGGGTCAACGCTCGTTCCTGGCTCTTGCGTCACTGGTTTCCCGAGCACGGCGCTGCGAACACGTCCAGCCTCGGCCCAGACAAAGGTTGGTGCGCCACCATCAGCTGCGGGGAGAATGTATCCGCCGAGAATTTCACCGACTGGGCCAGCCTGGTCGCCGATGATGTATTGCGCGAGCATTGCGCCAGATGACGCCTTGCTGTACGCGATCACTCGGTGGGCGCTGCTATCCCAGACGTACACGACCCCCGTGCGACTCGCCCCCGCTGACATCACCAACGTTGGTGTGAGTAGCGGGCGAAGTAGCTCATCGCCAATCTCTGCTGGGCTCCAGTCATCGGCGGCCCCGCCGGAATAGCGGCGCAGCACGCCATCGCTGGTCATGTACACGTCGCCGTCGATGGCGATGCTGGTCATGGCGCCGAGCGCCATTGGGTTGATGAGGTACGCCGTTGGGGTAGCTGGGTAGCCTGTGCCGTCGGGGGCCGGTTGATACCGGAGGATCTGACGGGCCGATGGGTCCACAACGTAGAGGCGGTAGAGCCCCGTCCCTGGGTCGGCGGCGAAGCCAACGATCGCCTTGATGTCACTCCCCCACAGTTCACCGTCGCGAACGCGCAGCTTGACGAGCGTTCCCTTGCCGGCGCCGTCGGAGGGTCGCCAGCGCCAGAGATTCGATGACGCGTCGAAGACCACAAGGTCCGGCCCTGACGCAGCAAGGAGAAGTGCCCGCCCCGTGCGGGTGCCGTAAAGGTCAAATCCGGGCTGGTACACCACGGTCGCACGTCCACGCTCCGCATCGATTCTGTACACCGCACCGGTTACGTTATCGATGACGTACGGGAGGCCGTCAGGGCCCTGAACGATCGCTTCAACCTTTACCGATGCCCCCGCAGCTTCAAAGTTAAACAACTCTATTGGTGTCGTGTTGTTGACGAGGAAGATCTTGTTCAGCGTCTCGGTTGCCTGGCTTCGGAGTGATGCGATTTGGCTTGCTGGGCCGCCGCCGCTCTCGGCGAGATTTAGGTTGGCCACAGCAGAGAGCAGGAGGCTTTTCACGCGCGAAGGGTCATTAACTAAAAGGTTGGTCTGGGGATCAAGCGCTTCGCTGATGCTGATCTCGGCGTTGCGGAGCGCCTCGCGTGCCTTCGCCGCGGCATCAAGCTCAGGGGTTGATCCGCTCAACACGAGCGCAGTTGCTCCGCCCGCTCCGGCCACCAACACCGCGGCGAGGAGGATTGCGGCTGAGCGACGGCGACGCTGCTGCTGAACTTCATGCTCCGTCGGTTCACCGTCTCCCGTTGAGGCGCGGAGTGATGGTTTAGCTGGAGTAATCGTGAGCCATGGCGCTCGGCGTTCAATCTCGTTAGCGATGCGCGCAGCGGCACGCTGCCAGAACGATGCAGAGGTTGCGGCGCGTTCGCGCCATGATCGCTCGACTTGCGGCTCTGCTGCGCTGCGATGCTCTGCGCGAAGTCGCGCCTCAGCGCGTGCGATCTCCTGCGCCGCTCGTACTGCGTCGCTCGTGCGCTGATCGCGCGCTGGTGGTGGCTGGACCTTCCCTCGGGCGCGCGGCTCCACGCCGCTTCGGGTGCTTGGGCGTCGTGCATCGATCACCGCCTGAGCGGCAGTGTCGATTGGCTCATATGGTTGTGTATGCACATCTGGTCGGGTTGGGTCGGCCTTCGGCGCAGCAGGCTTTGCGGCCGCGATACGCGCCTCGCGTTCGAGGTTCCCCTCTTCCCAACGCTTGCGTGCGTTGATCTTTGCGACCGCAACCGGATCAACGGGCACGGCAATGAGTGTGTCGGGCCCTGATGTGGTTCGCTCAGAAACCTTTCGCACCGGTGGTAGAACTTCAAGGAGCGCCGCAGGGTAGGTGAGTGGTGCAAACACACCGCTTGCTGGTGTTCGTGCACGTACCGTTCGCTTCGCATCGTCCACTGTTGTTGCAATCGCAACGCGGTCTTCTGGCGACATTGAGAGCCTGGTTGCAGAGATGCCGCCGCGCTCAAGTGTGCGAGAGGTGGCACCTGGGGCATCATCGGGGAGCATGATGGTTGCTGTTCGACCATCTGTTGTCCGACGCGCCGCAATCGCCACGCCGCTGGTTCGTGCAACGAGCACCTCGCTGCGTGAGAGTGCGATGATCCCAATCGCCACCTTCTCGCCGAGTAATTTCTGCGCGGCGGTAAGTGCGCGACGTGCGCGCTCCGCGGGGCTTGCTGACGCATCGCGGTCGTACTGGTTCAACGTTTCGGTGGCGGCGCGCTGAAGCTGATCAGCGGTCGCGCCGGTGAGGGAGATCAGTACGGTGCGCGTGCCGAGTACGCGCTCTTCGGATGGCCCCTTTGGGGTTCGCGCGAGCAGAAGCCAGCCTGGGCCGAACGCTGGTTCGGCTGCCGTTAGTACTGCGGGGTGAATGGTCTGTTCGGAGTGGTCCATTTGTTGAGGATACGCTCAGTCTTGCTCGCCGCCCGGGGCGGCGATTCGTACTGTTAAACCGATTGAGCGCTCGCCACCAGGCCGCTCGCTAAAGGCGCGGGCGAGTTCAGCGCCGCGCAGATGCAGCTCTTGCGCCGCCGCAGGGTTCCGCGCCTCAACAATCAGCCGGCTGCGCTCAATGGCAACAAGGTGGCTCACGGGGGCAAGGTGCGGCGCTACTTCGCGAAGTAGGTCGCCGAAGGCGCCCATCGTTCGCGCGAACCGCAGCTCCTCTTCAAAACCGAGCGCGCGTGCAGCTTCGGGGAGCAGGCCGGCAAGGCCCTCTGGTCGCCCTTTTCGGGTGCGCTTCGTGGTCACGCTGCTACCGCGCTACCGTGCGGGCCGCGCACGATCTCACGTGCCGTCGCCTTCGCCAGAAGGCCAGGCGCCAAATCCTCAAGCGCTGTTGCGGTAATGATGCTCTGTGGCAGCGCCGCGATGCGCGCCACCAGATGCTCTCGTCGCTGGGGGTCAAGCTCAGAGAACGCGTCGTCGAGCAGTAGAACAGGCGGATGGCCGCGCTCGTCGGTGAGCAGCGTGATCTCAGCAAAGAGGAGTGCCAGAAGAAGGCTCCGCTGTTGCCCGCGCGATGCTGTTGGCGCGATATCACTCCCGCCAACGTGAAAGGAAATGTCGTCGCGGTGGGGGCCAACCAGCGTGTAGCCCTGATACCCCTCGGTCTCAGCGGTTTGGTCGAACGATTGCACGAGTCGCGCGGCACATTCGCTTGCGGATTCATCTGGGCGGTACTCCTCGCGCGATAGGTAGTGTGTTTCAAGCGCGGCTTCGTTCGGTGCTACCTCTCGGTGCGTCGCAGATAGAACCGGGGCAAGCGCCGCGAGCAGAGCAAGCCGCCCGGACACCACCTCGGACCCGGTGGTGATCAGCATCTCGGTCCATGGGCGCATCTCACTTGCAATAGCGCGGCGGGCAGCGCCGTCCACCTCAAGCGCATCTTTGAGCAGGCGGTTGCGTTGACGCAACGCTCGCTCGTAGCGCGTCAGGGTTGCCTCATACCCACGCTGCCACTGAGACGCGACGCGGTCGAGTAGCCCGCGACGCACCGATGGTGCCCCAACCACAAGGCCTGTCTCCTCTGGAACAAACGCTGTGACGCGCAGTCGCTGCCCGAGCACGAGGCTGCACCGACACCAGAGACTCCACAAGACGAGTCGTCTGAGCAGATCGATCACTCTCACTACTACTACCAGGGAGAGATCTTCGACCAGTACTACCGTCCGCTCTTGATTGAGGGAGGAGAAGCGAGGCTCCTCGATCTAGCGTCTGAACCCCTGGCTCCTCCTGCCCCTACTCCGCAAATGGATCGGTCAGCACGAGAGGCTCACGTCAAGGAGCAGCAGGAAATTGCGGAAGCCCTAGCGCACCAAATCTATAACCTTGCCCAGAAAGCTCGAGAAACCGATATCGATGTGTACCTGAGCGCTTTCAATGTAGTTCTCGCAGAGAAGAGTGCCAGGGAGATGAAGGAGATCCTTGATAGGGCGAACGATTTCTTTACTGAGCACTACTATACCCCGATACGAGAGCGTGGTGAGCGTCCAGAGATATATCATCAGATCCTTAAGCGAGTAGGGCATGATGCGTCGGATCGTATCAGCCGAATCGTTAAAGGGCTCGACGTTGAGGGAACAGCCAAAGCGATTTGGGATCTCTACCATGGACAGCACTCTGACAAGTCCACACGCATCACTGCGATACTTCTCGACTGCACCGAACTACAGGTGCGCGCTCTGCGAGAGGAGTTCCTTCTCATTCCCTACAAGGACCTCGCTCGACAGCTTTTCTTGATCATGCATCCGCCAGCTCAGGACGCGGCGAGTCTGGGGAGAC
>RGWK01000147.1 GCA_010029775.1 Gammaproteobacteria bacterium | reverse complement strand
TCGGATCCAGCATGCGACGGAAGGACCACACCCAATCGTCGGCCGTCATCGGCTTGCCGTCCGACCACCGAGAATTGGCGCGCAGGGTGAAGGTGTAGACGCGCCCATCGGGGCTGACCGTCCAGGACTCCGCGGCGCCGGGCATCGGGCGACCGTTCATGCCCACGGTGGTGAGACTCATGAACAGATCGACAATGATCAACTGCTCCCCGGGAAAAGAAGCCTTGTGCGGATCGATGGTGGACGGGTCGTCGGTACCTACGCGGTGCAATACCCGCTCGGCCGCCTGCGCGGCCGGCCATGCCGCCAGCACCCAGGCCACCAGCCATACTGCTTTGTGCCATCGCTTCATGTGGCGACGATACCCGATCGGAGGATCATCGAGGTGGCGCGCCCGGAGAGATTCGAACTCCCGACCCTCAGGTTCGAAGCCTGATGCTCTATCCAACTGAGCTACGGGCGCAGTGACGGCAGTCTAGCACCGGAGGCGGCGGGCACTTAAGATAGGAAGCGCCGGCGAATGGTCGCCGCAGCATTTCACGAGGGGCTCTCGACATGAAGACCGTGCTTTCCCTGGCTCTTGTTGCCGCGTTCATGGCCGTACCTAGCTACGCCGCCTGCTCGTATCCGAAGGCACCGGACAACGTTCCGGATGGCAACAGCGCCACCTTGGAGCAGATGCTGGCCAGCCAGAAGGCCGTCAAGGCCTTCGATGCCGCGATCACCGCCTATCAGAGCTGCCTCGAAACCGAAAACAACGAGGCACTTGCCGCCAACCCCACGCTGACCGAAGAGCAGAAGGGTGAGCGCATGAAAATCCTCGCCCAGAAGCAGAACGCAGCGGTCGACGACGCGCAAGCCTGGGCCGACAAGCTCAACGCGCAAATCCGCGTCTGGCGCGAAAAGAACGCGAAGAAATAACGGCAACCCGCCGCAGGGCGGGTTACCTCTCCGGTCGGCCGGGATACACTTTCCGGCATGATCTCGCCCAGTGAAGCCGATCGACTGATCGGCGAGCAGCTCACCTGCTTGCCCATCGAGTCCTTGCCCCTCGTCCAATGCACGGGGGCGGTGCTGCGTGAGAACGTCTATGCCGAGCGCGATCAGCCGCCGTACGACCGGGTGGCGATGGATGGAATCGCCATCAACAGTGACGCTCTGTCGCGCGGTCGCCGCTCGTTCGTGCTGCAGGCGATGCAGGCCGCCGGTGACCCGCCGCTCACGTTACAGAGCGCCGAGCACGCCATCGAGATCATGACCGGTGCGGTGTTGCCGCAGGGCTGCGATGCCGTCGTCCCGGTCGAGCAACTGCAACGCGAGGCCCATCAAGTGACCCTGCTCGAGGGCGTGAAAGTCGCCCGAGGCCAGAATGTGCACCGCCGCGGCAGCGATACCACCCAAGGCACTCTGTTGCTGCAGACCGGAATGCGTCTCGGCGCGCCAGAGATCGCCGTGGCCGCAGGCGCCGGCATGCCGCGCATCCGGGTGAGCGCGCAGCCCACCATCATCGTGGTATCGACCGGCAACGAACTCGTCGAGCCCGGCGAGCCCGTGGCCGACCATCAGGTTCGGCGTTCGAACGCGTACGGCATCGTGACGGCACTGCGCAAGCGCGGCTTTCAGCGAATCGCCGACGATCATCTGCCCGATGAGATGGACATTTTGCAGCGTCGGCTGCGCATCTATCTCGACACCCACGACGTGCTGATTCTGTCCGGGGGTGTCTCCATGGGCCAATTGGATCTGGTGCCCGCCGCACTCGCCAAACTCGGCGTGCGCGAGGTGTTCCACAAGATCTCGCAGCGGCCCGGCAAGCCGATGTGGTTCGGCATCGGCCCGGCCGGCACTGCCGTGTTTGCGTTGCCTGGCAACCCGGTCTCAACACTTGTGTGTCTTGCGCGCTATGTCATCCCCGCGCTGTACGCGGCCATGGGCGAGACGTCTCGCGCAGCGGAAAAAATTGCCATCGCAGCGCCCATCGAGGTCAAGGTCAACCTGACCACCTTCGTGCCGGTGCGACTCGAAATCGACGAGTGGGGTCGCAGCTGGGCGCACCCCTGCCCGACCAACGGCTCGGGCGACTTCGCCGCGCTGGTCGGCACCGATGGCGTGGTGGAGTTGCCGCCAGGGCCCAACACGCACCCGAAAGGGTTCGTCACGCGACTGCATCGCTGGTAAGGCGTGCCTTCACCATGACTACGATAAACGACACACTCGGTCGACCGATGCGGGATCTGCGCATTTCGGTGATGGATCGGTGCAACTTTCGCTGCCCTTACTGCATGCCGCAGCACACGTTCCACGACGGTTACCGCTTCCTGAAATCCGCCGAGCGCCTCTCGTTCGAGGAAATCGTGCGCGTGGCACGCCTCGCAGCAGGGCTCGGCGTACGCAAGCTGCGCATCACCGGCGGCGAGCCTCTTTTGCGTCCGAACCTTGTCGATCTCATCGGCGATCTCAGTACCTTGCGTGGCATCGACGATGTGGCACTGACCACCAATGGTGTGCTGCTCGGCAAGTACGCCACAGAACTCAAGGCCGCCGGACTCGCGCGCATCACCGTCAGTCTCGACAGCCTCGACCCCGCCGTATTCGCCCGCATGAGCGGCGGCTTCGGGGGAGTCGAAGACGTGCTCGCAGGCATCGAGGCCGCGCAGCGCGCGGGGCTTGCACCCATCAAGGTGAACGTCGTCGTGCAACGCGGCGTGAACGATCACACCTTGCTTGAGCTGCTGCAGCACTTTCGCGGCACTGGGGTGATCGTGCGCTTCATCGAATATATGGATGTCGGTAACCGCAACGACTGGCGACCCGAACTGGTGCTGCCCTCGGCGGAACTCGCCGCACGCATCAACGAACGCTGGCCAATCGACCCGGTGGATCGCAACTACGTCGGCGAGGTGGCCGAGCGTTACCGTTATCGCGACGGCCTCGGCGAAATCGGTTTCATTTCTTCGGTCACCCAGCCCTTCTGCGGCGACTGCTCACGCGCGAGGTTGTCCTCGGACGGCACGCTCTACACCTGCCTGTTCGCCACCCGAGGCACCGACCTGCGGGCCGCGCTGCGCAGCGGCGCGAGTGATGCCGAACTGCAGGAACTGCTCGGCGGAGTCTGGCGCGCCCGCACGGATCGCTACAGCGAACTACGTGCCGAGCAACGCCTAACCGCGACGCAGAAGGTCGAGATGTTCCACGTCGGAGGTTGACATGCCGGCACGCCGTCGCAACCCAGCATTGACGCATCTCGATGCACAACACCGACCCACCATGGTGGACGTCGGCGATAAACCCGTTTCGCGTCGTGAGGCGACCGCCGAAAGCAAGGTGCGTCTGCCACGTGCGGTCGCTGCCGCGTTGAAGGCTAGCGGCCACCGGACGCGCAAGGGCCCGGTGTTCGACACCGCAGTGATCGCCGCAGTGCAGGCCGTCAAGCGCACGCACGAACTCATTCCATTCTGCCATCCGCTGCCGATCGACCATTGCGAACTCGACATCGTGCAGCGAGCCTCCGGCGTCATTGTGATCCGCTGTACCGTACGCACAACGCATCGCACCGGAGTCGAGATGGAAGCGCTGACCGGTGCGACCGTCGCCGCGCTAACCGTCTACGACATGTGCAAAGCGCTCTCGCACGACATCGTCATCGAGCAGGTACGCCTGCTCGCCAAGCGTGGTGGCAAGCGCGATTTCGGGCGGCGCACATGAGCGAACCCGCGCTCTGCGGCCTTGTGCTCGCCGGCGGACGCAGTTCGCGCATGCATCGCGACAAAGCCGCACTCGCCTACCATGGCCGCTCGCAGCTGGCAGCCACATTCGAACTGCTCGAGAGCGTGGTGGAGCGTTGTTACGTGTCGGTGCGCGCCGATCAGACCGACGAGCCGCTGCGCAAGGGCTTCGCACAGATCGTTGATGTCGAGGGGCCCGGCGGGCCGATCAACGGCATTCTTGCCGCACAGCAGCACCATCCACAGGCCGCGTGGCTAGTGCTCGCCTGCGATCTGCCGTTTCTGGATCGCGCGAGCCTCGTGCACCTGCTTGCCGAGCGCGACCGCTCCCGTGTCGCCACCACCTTCCGCTCGAGTCACGATGGCCTTCCCGAGCCGCTTTGCGCCGTCTACGAAACGACTGCGGCCAAGGCGCTGCAGCGTTTCGTGGCGGGAGGCGGGAGATGCCCGCGAAAATTTCTGCTCACCCACGAGGTGATGCTGGTCGAACCACTCGTACCGACCGCCCTCGACAACATCAACTCGGCACAGGAATATTGGCAAGCCATGGAGACGCTGTCACCGGACACCCGCAACGCGCCGCGCACCTTGACGGTGCAGTACTTCGCCCTGCTGCGCGAGCAGGCCGGGTGCAGTGCTGAGACGGTGCGAAGCACGGCGCGCACACCTGCGGAGTTGTACGCGGAGTTGGCCTCGCGTCACCCGTTCAGCCTGTCGCAGGACATGCTCAAGGTCGCCATCAATGCCGAGTTCGGTGATTGGGCGCAGCCGCTCGCCGAAGGCGACACCGTGGTATTCATCCCTCCCGTAGCCGGGGGCTGAGCCGGGGCATGTCCCGCTTCAGTTTCAGCACCGAACCGCTGAATGTGCCGGCGCTGCAGAGTAGCCTCGTCGATGTCCGTTGCGGCGGCTATGCCGCCTTCGAAGGCTGGGTCCGCAACCACAACGAAGGTCGTGAGGTCACCGGCCTCGAATACGAAGCGTTTACCGAACTGGCCGTCCGCGAGGGCGAGCGCATCATTGCTGAAGCCTGCGCCAAGTTCGGCGTCGACAATGCACGTTGCGTGCATCGCATCGGCGCACTTGAACTGACCGATATCGCCGTCTGGGTGGGCGTCAGCGCGCGGCACCGCGATGAGGCATTCCGCGCCTGCCGCTACATCATCGACGAGGTCAAGCACCGCGTCCCGATCTGGAAAAAGGAACATTACGTCACGGGTGATACGGGCTGGGTGAACTGCGAGCGCTGTGCGACAGCGCCCGCCCACACCCTCGAAGCGCATGCCCACGATCATGGCCATACCCACGATCACGGGCATGCGCACGATCACGCGCATGCGCACCATCATGCTGCTGCCCCGTCGGTACAACCTGACTACTCGAGGCAGATACGACTTCGCGAAGTCGGCGCCGCCGGGCAGGCTCGACTACGCGCCAGCACGGTGGGCGTTGTGGGCGCAGGTGGACTCGGCGTGCCGGTGCTGCAGTACCTGGCCGGCGCCGGTGTCGGCACGCTGGTCATCATTGACGGCGATCGACTCGAAGCGTCCAACCTGCATCGCCAGACTTGGTACTCGCTCGCCGATTGCGGCACTCACAAAGCCGCGCTGGCCGCCGCACGCGTGACAGCCCTTAACCCCGAGGTCGCCGTTCGCGCCGAAACGCAGCGACTCGACGCGATGAATGCCACACAACTGCTGGCTGGCTGCGATGTACTCGTTGATTGCACCGACAACTTCGCAAGCAAGTTCTTGCTCAATGACATCGCGCACAGTCTCGGCGTGCCCTTGGTGCTCGCGAGCGTGCATCAGTTCGAGGGCCAGTTGCAGATCGTCGATCCCGCACGCGGCTCGGCCTGTCTACGCTGCATCTGGCCGCAGGCGACCCAGGAAGGCGTGGTGGCCA
>RGWK01000146.1 GCA_010029775.1 Gammaproteobacteria bacterium | reverse complement strand
GCGCGAAAACTATCTAAGCAATTTTGGCTCGATCCTCATGGACGATCGTTATCCGTCGCGGGTGTTCGCGCGCTTTGTGGTGATTCCGCAGCAGCGCCAGCCGTGGGAGATCTACGTCAATGCCCGTGGCGAGCGTTTCATTCGTGAGGATGAGCCGAGTTTCGACAAGCGCGAGACCACGCTGCTTAAGCAGCCTGATCTACGCTACTGGATCGTATTCGACGAAGAGATTTTCGCTGCGGCGCCACCCGGCGTGGGCGGCTTCTCGCGCGAGGAGATGCGCGAGGCCTTCAAGGCGCACCCCTGGTTCGTGACGGCAAATTCTCTCGCGGAGCTTGCCGCCAAGGCAGGCATCGATGCCGAGGGCTTAGAGCGAAGCGTCGCGGACTATAACCAGGGTGTCGCTCGGCGCAGCGATCGGCTCGGCCGCACGCATCTGCCGCGCGCCATCGCCAAAGCACCTTTCTACGCGATCCGTCATCAAGGGCACTCGACGACCTCGACGGTGGGGCTCGCGGTAAACGGCGCCTTGAACGTGGTGCGCGCCCGAGGCGAGCCCGTACGCAATCTGTATGCCGCCGGCGAGTTGCTCGGTGCCGGACAGCTGATGGGACAGTCCTTTGTGGGCGGCATGATGGTGACTCCGGCAATCACCTTCGGGCGCTTGCTCGGCGAGAGGCTGCTGTTCGTACGGTGAACTAAGAGTCGGCAGCCCTTGACATGAATTTGCTCCGGAGCGAAATCACTCGCGGGGTCATTCGAAATCGAGAGTGGGAGGGAGTCATGAGATCCAAGCACACCGTGCACGCGGTTGTCGGCGCCTTGATATTCGTCGCGGCGGCCGGACCCAATCCTGTTGCAGCGCAGACCGATCGGGCCAGTGCCGATATGGCACTCGAAGAGGTGGTGGTTTCGGCGCGTAAGCGCAACGAAACCCTGTTCGAAGCGCCGCTCGCCATCACGGCGTTTACTGCCGAGCAGATCGAGCGTCAGCAGATCTTCGATATCCGCGACCTCTCTGCCATCTCGCCGGGCATGACCTTCCAGGCCGTGGGCGGTAACGGCCCGGGCGGTCGCTTTACCGGAAACCTCTACTTTCGCGGCCTGACCTTCACGGCGCCGCTACCGCGCCAACAGACCGGTGCCGTGTTCGTTGACGGCATCTATGTGCTCGGTGGAGTGCAGGCGGTGAACACCGTCGACGTCGAGCGCATCGAGGTGATCAAGGGTCCGCAGAACGCCTACTTCGGTCGTAACACTTTCGGCGGCGCGATTAACTACATCACGCGGCAACCGTCGCGCGAGTTTCGCGCTCAGGTGGCAGGCTCCACGGAAACGCGCAACTCGTTCAACGGCAGCCTCTCGCTCGAGGGGCCGATCTGGGGCGAGTCGCTGCGTGGCCGAGTGGTGCTGCTCAGCAACAAGAAAGGTGCGCACTACACGGCCCGCGATGGTGGCAGCCTCGGCGAGGAGACCACCGAATCGTTCACGGGCTCGCTCGTGTACGAACCGTCGGAAAAATTCTCGGCACGGATACGCCTGCATGTGCAGCGCGATGAAGACGGCGCACCGGCGAGCTCACACCTCTCGGGTGGCCTGCATGGCACGTCATGTGCCGGCAAGACCTATTCCAATCGGTTCAACGACGGCTCCCCGCGCACCTTCACGGTGGGCATTCCGTACTTCTGCTCGGGGATTCCGACGCTGTCGAGCCTCGGCGAACAGAACATCGTGTCGTCCAACACGTCGCTGGTCAGCCAGCGGATTCTGGCGGCGGGGGGCAGCCCGACGCTGCTGACGGATGCGTTCTTGAGAAACCAGGCGCTCATCCGCAATCCTAATTCGGCGCTGACGCCGTGCACGCCGGTGGGCACCACGGTCAATTGCATCTACTCCGACCCCTTGATCGCGCGCGCTCCGAAACTCGATCACTTCGGGTTGATGCGGGAAGTGATGCGCTTTAGCACGCAGCTGCAGTACACCTTCGACAACGGCATGTCGGCCGTGTTGAATTTCGGTCGCAACACCAACGACACCATGACCATCAACGACCCCGACCGATCGGACGTTGAAAACGTGTACACGGCCGCTTACGATGGTCAGTTCGATGCGCACACCAACGGGTCGGTGAACTACACCGTGGCGAACCTTCCCGGCTCGCCGATCCCGACGGTCATGGTGCAGAACACCCCGCCCAATCGCGATGGTGAAATTGCCGAAGTGCGCGGCGTGTTTGCTTCGTTCGACTTCGACATCACCAAGCAGTTGACCTTGTCGGCGGAAGGTCGCTACCAGAAGGACTCCGCGCAGTTGCAGGCACCGGTCGTGGCCGGTATCGCGGCGCCGGCGGCCGCGGAGTTCACCGACACGATGCCACGCGTGATTTTGAAGTGGCAGCCGAGCGAGTCGCTCAACCTTTACGCCAACTGGGCGAAGGGCGCACTGCCAGGGCAGTTCAACAGTCAGTACATCAACCCGCCGAACCCGCCGGGCGGCACCTCGGATGTGGCCTTCGTTCGGCAGCAGATCGAGGCGGTATTCCCGGGCGTCTCGGAACTTGCGCCCTCGCCGGAGTTGACCAGCATCGAGTTTGGTCTGAAGCAGCGTCTGTGGAACGACCGGGTTGAATACTCGGTGGCCGTCTACGACATGAAGTGGGAGAAGATGCTCTCGGGCTCCGCGCTGACGGTTGCCGCGCGGCCCGGTGTGGGCGCGCCGACTCTGATCCTGACCGGCGTGCTGATTCCTGGTGACTCAAAGATTCGAGGTCTCGAATTTGAGGGTACGGCGCGCCTCACGGAGAACTGGGATGTGAACCTGCGCTTCGATACCAAGAAAGCGGAGTACACCAAGTTCTTCGATCCGTTCGTGCAGCAACTGACGGGTAATAGTGCCAACGGTGTGCGCTTCGATGGCAACGCGTTGCCACGTATCCCGAAGACAACGGGATCGATCGCCACCAGTTGGCG
Source organism: Gammaproteobacteria bacterium (assembly GCA_010029775.1). GTDB lineage: Bacteria > Pseudomonadota > Gammaproteobacteria > Steroidobacterales > Steroidobacteraceae > UBA964. Next base: position 2,670 of record RGWK01000146.1, on the reverse strand, counting down.
TGATCGGCTGAACGCGGACTGGGAGTGGTACGTGCGCGGTGAGGCGGCGTACACAGGCCGGGCGTGGGACAGCGCAGCCAACATCGTGCAGACCGACGCTTACACGCGCGTGAACCTGCGGCTCGGCTTCGAGAAAGAAGGCTTCTTGACCGAGCTTTACTGCAAGAACTGCGCGAACGACAAGAGCTGGGACTACGGTTTCCGCAGCGTGTCGTTCCGCGAGCCCGGCGGTTCGCTGCTCGTCCCGCTGCCGCTGACGCCGGCCACGACGAACTTCCAGCAGGGCATCATCGTGCAGCCGCCTGACAAGCGCGTGTTCGGTCTGCGTTTCCGGTACGAGTTCAACTAAACCGTAGCGCCAAATAACGCTTGGGCGCGGTGGCTTGGTATCCTTTGATACATGAGCCCCGCGCCCCAGCGTCGCCTTGCGGCGATCATGTTCACCGATATCGTCGGCTACTCGCGCCTGATGGGTGCCGACGAAGCGCGGGCGTTGCGGCTGCTCGATGTCCATGACGCCATCCTCGGCGAGCAGGTGAGGGCGCACGGCGGCGAGATCCTCAAGAAAATGGGCGATTCGGTGTTCGCGGCCTTCGACTCGGCAACGAGCGCGGTGCGTTGTGCGATCGGCATCCAGGGCGCTCTTGCCGCGCACAACAACGCTGCCGCTCCCGAGGGGCGCTTGGCTGTACGCATCGGGGTACACCTTGGCGATGTGATCGTGCGCAACGGCGATCTGTTTGGTGATGGCATCAATGTCGCAGCACGCCTGCAGCCGCTGGCAAAGCCTGGCGGAGTTTGTATATCCAATGCGGTGTATCAGGCGGTGCTCAAAAGCGTCGATCCGAAGCCCGTTCTGGTTGGCGAAGTCGAACTCAAAAATATCCTTGAGCGGCACGTGATCTACGAGTTTCCGCCGCTCTACGAGACGCCGCTTCCTGAGGCTGTGGAGGAGCTACAGCAGCTGCGAAAGGGTCACTCGGTCGGTGCCCGAATCGACCGGGTGGACGAGATGCCAGCGCCAGTGTCAGCAGTGGTTCATGCGTTCAAGGGGGCGATGCTTGTCGCAAGTGCAGTGGTGGCGGGTCTCGCGCTGTCGGATTGGTGGGAGTCGCAGGCGATTTCCTGGGATACAACGTTCGAGGCTGTACTGCAGAGCCGCAGCATGACGGCATTTCTGGTTTTCTTCTTTTTGGTCAGTGTGGTGATGGCCCATCTCGTGCGGCCGATCTCCAAGCGTTACGTGTTTCACGATATCCGCGGCGTTGATGAATGGCTGGAATGGGCCGTCATGGAGCTTGGTTGGTGTGCGCCGTCCCGGCGCGGTAAGGCGCTGCAGTTCAGCCCGAACGTGGTGACTGCGCTCATCTGGGGTTGGATGAAACTGTCGGTCTGGGTCGACGGCAATTGCATCACGGTGGTAGGCCCCGCCGTCTTCGTGCAGCGACTGACCCGAACGGTAACGGCGACGTGGAGCTCCCCCGCTACATCGACGCGCGGCGCCTGAGCGAGAGTGCTGCCGCCACCTCGGCATAGAACGGGTCGCCGTCTTTTTCAATGAAGTCGATCGGTTGGGGCAGAGTCGCCAGTAGCGTGGCCGTCTCGACCTGCAGGGCGATGCGCCCTGCGTCTCCGTAGTGCGGCAGTTGCGTAAGTGCGGCGACGAATCGACGATACAGCGACTCCGCGTTCAAGCCCTCGCCGCCGCGCCGCGCCGCGCGACTCCCATCGAACCATGGCCATTGCAATGCCTCGTCACGCAGGCGATAGAACAAACGCCACAGTTGCGTACCGTCGCGATCGGGTAGCAATGGCGGTGCATAGCGCTCCGCGATCGTTGCACGGCGTGCCGGATCGAGAATGAGGCCACCATCGAGGGTCAGACGGCCCACGCGTGCGCCAGCAAGCTTTGCGAGTTGCAGCGCGAGCGGGCTCGCGAGGCCCACGGCGTGAAGGTCGAACTCGCCGATTCTGGCGGCGTCGATGCCTGCGAGCAGATGGGCGGCCCAGGCTTCGGGGCCCTCGTCTCGCAGCAGCGGATCGGAGAGACCGCAGCCCGGCAGGTCTGGCGCCCACACGCGGCGCGTCCCGAATAGCGAGTGGGCGAGCGGGGTGATGTCGGCCGAGGAACCAGGTGGCGCATGCAGCAGGACCAAAGGGCGACCCTCGCCACCCTCGCGTACCAGCAATTGCCGCGAGCCGAGTGAGAGGTACCGGCGAGTGAGGTCCTCGCGAGGCGGGGCTAGCGTCGCTGCAGCCGAATCCGTAGTCACCGGCGCCGAAGCCTTGGAGCGGGCGAACGCTTCACGCACTGCGGCCCGCCACGCTCCATCATCGGCGGGCAAGCGTTTCACGTTGCCGCAGGGCGGCAGTATTTTTTCGATGGCGTCCAGAAACCCAAACAACACATCGTCCGCTCGGGCCATGACTGTGGTCGGCGTCGTGAGCGCAGCCACGGCGGGTCTTGCCGCGTAGCGCATGGCCGCGGAGTACGCCATCACGTAATGTGGCCCGGCCGAGAACAGGTCGACTGCGTACTCGTGTAGCCCCTCGGGTGAAGGTTCGTCCGTCGGCATGCGCGCCGCGGGGCGAATGTCGAACCACGGGAAGTAGCGGTGCAGGTCGCGGATCTTGGTCCACTGGGTCGCAATGTAGGCGCCTGTCGTGTCG
>RGWK01000145.1 GCA_010029775.1 Gammaproteobacteria bacterium | reverse complement strand
TTGCAGCAGAAACTCGGCGCGCAGGGTGGCGAGCGCCGCGGCATCGCTGGCCCGCAGCGTCTCGCGCTCGGCCATGCTGCGGATCGCTTGCAGAGGACGCTGCGCTGCCAGGGCAAGACGCTGACGCAACTCGTGATACGCCTCGATCTGGGCTGCGCCCTGCGGTGTGGGCAGAGCCGCCAGCGTTTCCCACGCTGCCGTGGCTCCGGCCGTCAGCCATTGCAACTCCGTCGCCAGCAGGTCCCGTCGGTACGCCGTTGCAGCGTCAAGTGGTGGCGCAAACAGACCGAGCTGGCGTGTCGCGAGCGCGGTATCCGGCGAGCGCAGCGCTGCGGTCAGCGCGTTCAGGCGGTACTCGTTGCCCAACGCCCCGGGTGTGGCATCGGCGAGGGCGGCGTAATCCCGCGCCGCCGCGGCGTAGTCGCCGCTCTCGAGCAGCGCGGCCGCTCGTTCCGGCGTGGTGGCAAGCCGAGTCGGGGTCGCACCACAGGCGGCGAGCAGTGCCAGCAAAACCGCGACCGCGCCACGCGATGCCAGTCGATGCAGGTGTCGATGCGAGGGTCGCTTCATGGTCAGTGGTGTCTTGGATTGAATCCGCTGTCGGGGGGGTGCAGGATGCCGCACGCATTGCGGTTTGAGGAGCGGAATTATAGTGGCTCGGCAGGCAGGAACGGGCGCGGTGGCCGGTCGACTCGAGGTCATCGCCACGCCGATCGGCAACCTTGCGGATTTGTCGCCCCGCGCGCGGGAGGCGCTGGCCGCGGCCGACGTGGTTGCCGCGGAAGATACCCGGCGCACGGGTCAGCTGCTGGCGGCCCTCGGTCTGCAAAAACCCCTGCTATCGCTGCACGCACACAACGAGCGTGAGCGTAGCGCCGTGTTGCTGCAACGGCTCGCGGCGGGCGAGCACGTGGCGCTCGTCAGCGATGCGGGCACGCCGCTGTTGTCGGACCCTGGCTTCGAACTCGTGCGTCTTGCGGCCGCGGCAGGTCACGAGGTGCGTGCAATCCCAGGGCCAACGGCTATCGCGGCGGCATTGTCTGTGGCGGGGGTGCCGACCGAGCGGTTCTGCTTCGAGGGTTTCCTGCCGAGCAAACCGCGCGAGCGCGAGGTACGCCTCGAGGGTCTCGCCCGCGAGGTGCGCACTCTGGTGCTGTTCGAGGCACCGCACCGCATCGTCGACACGCTGGCCGACTGCGTGCGGGTTTTTGGTGCCGAGCGCCGCGCGGCGGTAGCCCGCGAACTGACCAAAGTATTCGAGACCGTTTATCGCGGCACGCTGGGTGAACTCGCTGCCCGCGCGGCAGCGGAGGAGGATTTTCGGCGTGGTGAAATCACCGTGGTGATCGCGGGCGCCGAGGTAGTGCCGGTCGAGGAGTCGGCCCAGCGAGAGTTGCTCGAGCGGGTGCTGCAGCAGGCGCTCGCCTATCTGCCCGCTTCGAAGGCGGCAGCGCTCGCCGCCGCCGTCAGCGGGGGTTCGCGCGAGGAGGCTTATGCGCTCGCTGTGCGCCGTAGTGCGGCGCGGCGCGGCGAGGACTGAGGCGTCAGCGAGGTCTGCTGCGCCGTGGCTGATTTGTCCTTTATGTCGCGCAGGGTTAAGGTGCGGCACGGAGTCGGCCAGGCAATCGCTGCGTTTCCCTCTTTGGGGGCAACGGGGAGGAAAGTCCGGGCTCCTTCGGACACGGTGCCAGGTAACCCCTGGGGGGCGCGAGCCCACGGAAAGTGCAACAGAAAGATACCGCCGATGTGCAGGCTTGTCGCAAGGCAGGCTTACGCAAGGTAAGGGTGAAATGGTGCGGTAAGAGCGCACCGCGCGGGTGGCAACATCCTCGGCATGGCAAACCCCACCGGGAGCAAGGCCAAATAGGGAAGTCGCAGGGCAACCTGCAGCGCCGTGTCCGAGCGTGACTTCCGGGTAGGCTGCTTGAGGTCTTCGGTGACGAAGATCCCAGAGGAATGATTGCCCTCGACAGAACCCGGCTTATCGGCCGACTCCGTTTCTTCTAAGGCGTGTTTCAGCTAATCGCCTTAAGCCACTGAAACCCCACAATTTTCATCCATTTTAGGCACCTCATCAGCCGTCAATCGCGGCGTAAGTTATTGGCGGAGCGCAAATTTTTTCCCATTAACCGTTGACACTGGCCGCGCGCGATTTCTATAGTGGCGCCAAGTGGTGGAAAGTGGGGAGAACTGGGCGGATTGACGCCCATTCAACGTCATGTTTCGCGGTGCCAGCAGGGTAACTCTCGATGACAAAGGCCGGATGGTGTTGCCCACCCGGCAGCGTCAGCGCGCGCTCGAGCGCAGCGAGGGACAACTTGTCGTCACCGTCGATCGCGACCCCTGCCTTCTGATTTATCCGCTACCCGACTGGGAGCAGATCGAACGCAAGTTGATGAGCCTGCCCTCGCTGCACGAGCGCTCACGCCGCCTGCAGCGACTGATGGTGGGTCATGCAACCGAGATCGATCTCGACGGTCAGGGACGCTTGCTGTTGCCGCCGGAGCTGCGCGAATTCGCGGGGCTGACGCGACACGCGATGTTGATCGGTCAGGGCAATCGGCTCGAGCTGTGGGACGAAGCGCGTTGGAACGAACGCCGCGACTACTGGCTGAAGAGCGAGGAGACCGCGACCGACCTGTCGACGGAGCTCGATTCGCTGTCGCTCTAGCGACCGCGGCGACGGAAGCGTTGCAGAAGGGCACGCAGGGCAGCTTCCGCAAGGAACTGCAGGCGTGGTGACAAGGTGAGATGGGTTGCGGGGGCTGACTCCGGTGGATGAGCACGAGCCGGTGCTTGTCGATGAGGTGCTGGAGGTTCTGGCCCCGTCCGCAGGCGGATTTTATGTCGATGGCACGTTCGGTCGGGGTGGTCACACGGCGAGATTGCTGCATGCGGTGGGCGCCACCGGCAGCGTGCTCGCGCTCGACCGCGATCCGGCGGCCATCGCCGCCGGTCATCAAAGATTTCACGGCGAGTCGCGCTTGCAACTCGTGCAGGCGCCCTTCGCGCAGCTCGCGCAGGTTGTCGCAGACCGTGCTGCGGGTCGAGCGGTCTGCGGCATCCTGCTTGATCTTGGCGTCTCTTCGCCGCAGCTCGACGATCCGTCGCGCGGCTTCAGTTTCTCGAAGGATGGGCCGCTCGACATGCGCATGGACCCGGGCCACGGCGAGTCTGCAGCCGAGTTTATTGCCCGCGCCGACGCACGGGAGATCGCCACGGTGATCGCGGAACTCGGCGAAGAGCGTTTTGCACGACGCATCGCTGCGGCGATCGTCGAGGCTCGTGGCACCGCGCCGTTGTTGCGCACGCGTCAGCTTGCCGAGCTGGTGCAGGGCGTGGTGCGGACGCGCGACGGCAAGCATCCGGCAACGCGCACGTTCCAGGCGCTGCGCATGTACGTCAACGACGAGCTCGGTCAGCTGCGCGCGGCGCTCGAGGGCGCACATGCCGTGCTGGCACCGGGTGGGCGTCTGGCGGTGATCAGTTTCCACTCGCTCGAGGATCGCATCGTCAAGCAGTTCATGCGCTTGAAGAGCAGCGTCGATCCGGTATTCGCCGGCTTGCCGGTGATCCCGCCGTCGGCCCGTCCGACGATGCAGCTTGTCGGTCGCAAACAGCGTGCGGGCGACGCGGAAGTGGCCCGCAACCCTCGCGCTCGAAGCGCAGTGTTGCGTTGTGCGGAGCGACTGAGCGCGTCGGGGGTGCCCGTATGAAATTGCCCGGCGATCGACTGCTGATGGTGCTCATTCCCGTGCTTTGGCTCGCAGTGCTGGGCTCAGCCGCCGGAGCGATCTACGTCAAGCATCGCTCGCGGGAGCTTTTCGTCGAGCTCGAGCGGGTCAATCGAGAGCGCGATCGGCTGGAGATCGAGTGGGGTCGACTGCAACTTGAGCAAAGTGCCTGGTCGACCCACGCCTTCGTCGAGAACGTCGCGGCGACCAATCTCAACATGCGCACGCCACCGCCGAAGCAGATCGAGGTGATCGCACCATGACGGTGATCGCATGATCCGCTGGCCTTTCGGCGGGGATCGCGGACGGGCGCGCAAGGCGGGTCCTGCGCGTACCGCGCGCAGCGGCCTCACGCGCAAGCCGGCCGCGCCAGTCACGAGTTTTCGCAACCGGATGTTCTTCGTCGGTGGCGTGATGGCGCTCGCCGCCGGTGTACTTGTCTGGCGGGCCGTCACCCTGCAGTTCGTGGAGAGTGAGTTCCTCCGCGGACAGGGCGATGAGCGATTCACCCGCGTCGTCACAGTACCTGCCCATCGCGGCAGCGTAGTGGACCGAGTCGGCGAGCCGCTGGCGGTCAGTTCGCCCGTGGATTCGGTTTGGGTGAATCCGAAGGAGCTCACCCTCTCCGGCGAGCAGATTCCGCGCCTCGCGCAGGCACTCGGGCGCGACCCGGAGGAACTCACGCGGCGCGTGACGACCAATATCGACCGACGTTTTCTCTACATCGCGCGACACCTGCAGCCCGCTGATGCGGCGCGGGTGCGTAATCTCGACGTCCCGGGCGTGCATCTCGTGCGCGAGTACCGTCGCTACTATCCGGCCGGCGAAGTGAGCGGCCACGTGCTCGGCTTCACCGATGTCGACGATGCGGGTCAGGAGGGTCTCGAGCTCGCCTACGATCACTGGTTGTCGGGCGTGAACGGCTCGAAGCGCGTAATCCAGGATAATCTCGGGCGCACCGTGCAGACGGTGGAGAGCATTCGCCCGATGCGCCCTGGTCGCGACGTGCGACTGGCGATCGACATGCGGATCCAGTATCTCGCCTATCGCGAGCTTAAGGCTGCGATGCAGACGCATCGCGCGCGGGCCGGTTCGCTCGTCATGATCGATGTCACGACGGGCGAAGTGCTCGCGATGGTCAATCAGCCGACCTTCAACCCGAACGATCGCACGCAGTTGAAGCCTGCCGGCTACAAGAATCGCGCTGTTACCGACCTGGTCGAGCCGGGCTCGACGATCAAGCCGTTTGTGGTGGCCGCCGCACTGGCTTCGGGCAAATATCGCAGTGACAGCATCATCGACACCTCACCGGGTATGGTGAAGGTGGGCATCAAGGTCATCGAGGACAAGCACAACCTCGGCGCGATCGATCTGGCGACGGCCCTCGCGCGCAGCTCCAACGTGGCGATGACACGCATTGCTTTGACTTTGGGCGCCGACAATCTGCATGGCGCGCTGTCGAGCTTTGGCTTCGGTCGAGTGACTGCCAGCGGCTACCCGGGTGAGTCGGCGGGTTTGCTCACGCAGCCGGCGCACTGGCGCCCCATCACGACCGCTACTGTTTCTTACGGCTATGGCCTCTCGGCGACGCCACTGCAACTGGCACATGCCTACGCAACGCTCGGCGCCTATGGTGTGCAGCGTCCAGTGTCGTTCGCGAGGATCGATCAGCCCGTACCCGGCGAGCGCATCGTGCCTGAAGCCGTCGCGCGCGATGTCGTCCGCATGCTGCGGTCGGTGGTCGCCGAGGGTGGTACAGGCAAACTCGCCAACATTCCGGGTTACTCCGTGGCCGGCAAAACGGGCACGGCCTGGAAGGCGAGTGCGGGCGGGTACTCGACCAACCGATACCTCGCCGTGTTCGCCGGTCTTGCGCCGGCCAGCAACCCGCGACTGGCGACGGTGGTGGTGATCGACGAACCGAGCGCAGGTTTG
>RGWK01000144.1 GCA_010029775.1 Gammaproteobacteria bacterium | reverse complement strand
AGCACGCTCGCCCAACCGCACTGTGCCAGCACGGCGTTCACGGGAACCCGTGAGCGCTCCGAGATCTTGGCGAGAGGCTTGAAGAACATACCGTCCCGCGCCATCGCGTACGGCACACGGGAGTTGGCGAGCACCGAGGCGTGCAACGAACCAAGCGATGACATCATGAGGCCCGCAGCCATGAGACTCACGGCGAGCGGACCCGCGAACGTGGCGAGCACCTCGGTCGCTACCGATGAGGTCGCCGAGACGCTGCCGATCTGCTGCGGGCTCAACACATAAAAGTAGGCGGCATTGACGCCTACGTAGAGCACGATCACGAGCAACGTGCCCCAAATGAACATGCGCGGCAGATTGCGCTGCGGGTCCTTCACCTCACCGCAGAGCGGTGCGACGTTGTTCCAGCCATCGTAGGCCCACAGCGCACCGAGCATGGCGGCACCGATACCGGCGAGTCCGCCGATGGCACTCGCCTGCACTCCTTCGCAGCTCGCCCCGGCGGCGGACTGGGTGAAGTGCGACAGATCACCACTGCCCAGCACAAAAGCCCCGACGCCGATACCGATGACCGTGAGCACCTTGAGCACGGTGAGCACCGTGGCCGCGCCGCCGGTGGCCGCAACGGACGCGCAATTGAGCAGCGTCACGAGCCACAAGGCAAGCAACGCCACGACCGTGAGACCGCGCAGCGGGAAACCCTCACCCAAGGGCACGGTGAGCCATACACCATCGAGTGCGCCCCCGAGTGCGGTGTTCAAAAATATGGCGAAACCGACTGCAAGCGCCGCCTGCGAGCCGGTCTTCATGATGGCGAATACGGTCCAGCCATAAAGAAACCCGGTAGCACGGCCGTACGCACGCTGCAGGAATACGTAATCACCACCGGCGGCAGGCATCATCGAGGCGAGTTCCGCGTAGCAGAAAGCGCCCGCGAGCACGAGCAAGCCCGCGGCCAGCCAGACAAGCATCACGATCATCGGATCATCGACGTTGCAGGTCATGACCCGGGTCTTGAGAAACACGCCCGTGCCAATGACGTTCGCGACATTGATGGCGATACCGGCCCAGAGACCAAGGCCGCGGGACAACTGGGTCATCGCGGCACGTTGCGCAGCAGCTTGCACAGACCATCGACGGCGTCGATGGCCGAGGGACCCATGCGATTCAAGCGCGGTTCGATGAATGGCAGCAACTGACGATTGGCGACGGCTTTGACTTCGGCGAACTGACTCCAGCGCTCACGCCAGTCACGCGCCGTGATCGGCTGCGCCTCCATCAGGATGACATCCGGATTGCGCTTCTTGATGTCTTTGAACTCGACGATGGGTGCAGGGAAATCGATGTCGGCATAGATGTTGCGACCGCCGCAGCGCGCAATGGCATCGGTCATGACGTGCCGGCTGCCCACGGTGTAGAGCGGCGAGTCGAGCATCATGTAGAACACGCCGAGCGACGCAGGCTTGCTCGGCGCCTTGGGCAGTTTAGCGACCCGCGCATCGAGCTCACGGACGGCGGCGGCAGCACTCGTCGATGTACCGGCGAGCACCGACAGCCGCTCGACCGAGCGGGGAATGTCGGCCAGCGTGCGCACACTGACGTAGTAGATCGGCACCTTGAGCTTTTTCAGACTCTCGATCACAAGCTCGTTGGTCAGATCCTTCCAGGCGACGATGACATCGGGTTTGAGCGCCTGCAGGCGCGGGTAGACAAGCGCGTTCGCATCGCCAATGCGCTCGATGCGCTTGGCCGCTTCCGGCGCATCAGACCCCGTAACTGTGGCCACGATTCGCTGGCCCGCACCCGCGGTAAACAACATCTCGGTGGCGCCCGGCGACAGACTCACAATACGCAGTGCCGGCCCCTTCAGTGTCAGCATCGCACCGGTATCGTCGGTGACCTGCAGTGTCGCAGCGGTTGCGGGAGCGGAGAGCCACAGCCCGATGAGACCAGACGAAAGCATCACGACGAGGGAGGGTGCAGAAGACTTTTGAGTGCTGCAGGCCTTGCAGCCTGACGCCGCACTCAGCCGCGTGCGCAACGCCTGTAGCGGACGGTGCAGCAAGGGAAGCCGACGCAGGCCGAATTCGACGAGTCGAAGTTGCACGTTAAGACCCGCGAGCGACCAGGCAGCATAGATCGCCGCCGCTATCACGCACGCCGCCACGAGCCACTCCTGCATGCTCATCAAGCCGCCACTGCCAGCGTCACCCGGTAGGTGACGAAGGCTGCAAGATAAGCCAGTGCGAACAGATATACGAGCATCAGCAACGGGTACCGCCAGCCGTTGGTTTCGCGGCGAACGACAGCCAGTGTCGCCAAACACTGCGGCGCGAATACATACCAGGCCAGCAGCGCAAGACCGGTCGCGAGGCCCCATTCGCTCGCGATGACCGAGGAGAGTGCCGTGGACACAGCCTCTTCGTCACCCGAGAGCGCATACACGGTACCGAGCGCACCGACGGCAACCTCACGCGCTGCAAGCCCCGGGATCAGGGCGATCGCGATTTGCCAGTTGAAACCGATCGGGGCCAGAACGATGGCCAATGCTTTGCCGAGTTGGCCGGCGAAGCTGTACTCGATTGCAGGCCCCGTCGCACCGACGGGTGGCGCGGGATAGGTCGACAGGAACCACAGCAGCACCATCAGCGCGAGAATGATGCCGCCTGCTCGCGCCAGAAACACCCTCGTCTTTTCCCATAGACCGAGCGCCAGGTTGCGTAGGTTCGGCCATTGATAGTCCGGCAACTCCAGCATCAGCAGATGGTTGCTCTGGCCACCGGCGATGAGCTTGGCGACCCAGGCTACAAGCAATGCGCTCGCCACACCGGCGAAATACAGCACAAAGAGCACGAGACCCTGCAGGTTAAACACGCCGAAGTCGCGCTGCGGAATGAACGCGGCAATCAGCAACGCGTACACGGGCAGCCGCGCTGAGCAGGTCATCAGTGGCGCCACCAGAATCGTCACGATTCGATCGCGCAGGTTCGGGATCGTCCGCGTGGCCATGATCCCGGGAATCGCGCAAGCGAAGGACGACAACAACGGAATGAACGCGCGACCCGATAAACCGACACTGCCCATTACCCGATCAAGCAGGTAGGCCGCGCGCGGCAGATAGCCGCTGTCCTCGAGCGCCAGGATGAAAGCGAACAGAATGACAATTTGCGGCAGGAATACGATCACGCTGCCGACGCCGGCAATCACCCCGTCCGCCAGCAAACTGCGCAAGGGTCCATCGGGCAACGCGCCGCGGACGAGCTCAGCGAGCGCTGTCACCCCGGCATCGATGAGATCCATCGGCCACGCCGCCCAACTGAACACGGCCTGGAAAACGAAGAACAGCAAGGTCGCGAGAATCAGCATTCCGGCGAACGGGTTCATCAGGATGCGATCGGCCATCGCAACCGCACGACTGCGCAGCGGTTCACGGTAGCCGGCGAGCTCCAACATACGCGCAGCTTCGGCATGCGTCGCCGTCACCTCGCTGGCAGTCGGTTCCTGCCACCCCGCTGGCGAAGCAAGCGGCTGGGCGGGCACAGCGAGGCGCTCGAGTTCGGCGATCAGGGCATCTGCACCGCCGCTGCGGGTGGCCACGGTTTCCAGCACTGGCGCACCCAACTCGCGCGACAACGCCTCGCGATCGATCGCGAAGCCGCGCCGCCGCGCGACATCGCTCATGTTGAGCACCATCACCATCGGCAGGCCGAGGCGCCGCACCTCGAGCGCGAGCCGCAGCGATAACGGCAAGTGCGTCGCATCGGCCACAAGAACGATAGTCTCGGGTCGTGGCTCGTGAGCGACGCGGCCGAGTGCGACATCGCGCGTGATGGCCTCATCGAGCGTGGTCGGCTTCAAGCTGTAGGTGCCGGGCAAGTCGAGCAGCCGGTAACGCCGCCCTGAGGCCGCCGCGAAGATGCCCTCTTTCCGCTCGACCGTGACACCGGGATAGTTCGCCACTTTCTGCCGACTGCCGGTGAGTCGATTGAACAGCGCCGTCTTGCCGCAATTCGGCAAACCAACCAGTGCGACACGCAACTCGGCGGTCTCGGCGCTCATGCGATGACGATCCGCTCGGCTTCGTGGCGGCGCAGTGCGAAGGTCGAGCCGCCAACTCGGATGGCGAGAGGATCTGCGGCCGGCCACATGCTGGCGATCACCTCGATCGCAGCGCCAGGGACGAAGCCGACCTCGATCAGTCGACGGGAAATCGGATCGTCTTCGAGTACCAAGGCCACCCGCGCACGGTCACCGACCGCCAGCATGGTCAAGCGGCGGTGCGAGTCGGGCGGAGCATCGGCACGAGAGGGATCGGCGCTCATGGGGCAACGAGAGGTATCGAGGTGGCGAAGTATCGGTGGGTTTTCGGGGACGTTGCAATTGCGGATTATTCGCATTTGCATTTAAATAGTAATGATTCTCATTTGCGAAAACAATGGCCGTGCCACACTCAAAAGTCATTTTTACTATCATTTTCAGTATGTTACCGGTGACTCCGGTGCAGGCGGCAGCCGGCGATGAGCTGACGGAAATTGTCGTCCTCGGAAGCCGGGAGCGGTTGGAGCGGGTCTCGGGCGGCGCTCACGTACTCACCGAAAAGGATTTGGCCGACTCGCGGGTGCTGACCATCAACGAGGCACTGCGCAAAATTCCGGGCGTCTTCGCCCGAGAGGAAGAAGGGCTCGGCCTGCGCCCCAACATCGGCATCCGCTCGCATTGAGGTATTAAAGAACTCGGGTCAGATCGCCTTTGGTCCGCAAACCGTTGGCGGACTCGTCAACTACATCTCCGCCGATCCGCCCGAGTCCTTTTCCGGTCGACTCGCCGCACGGAGCGGAAACCGCGGCTATCGGGATTGGCAGGTGACGGTCGGTGACACTATCGCGGCAACCCACACGGGTTGGCGAATTGATGCGACCCGCAAGCAAAGCGCCGGGTCGCGCGAAAACATCGAGCTCGATGTGACCGACGTCGGTATCAAGCTCCGTCAGGACCTCCGCACCGAGCAGTCGCTGACCCTGCGCGCGAGCCTTTATCGCGAACGTTCGCAGGTGCCGTATTCAGGCCTCACGCTCGCAGAGTTCATCGCCAACCCGCGCGCCAACGCCTTCGTCAATGATTTCTTTGATTCACAGCGTATCGCCGCCGCACTCACGCATGGCTGGCAGATCAGCGAGGGTCGGGCCTTGCGTACGTCGGTGTATGCCACCAATTTCGATCGTGATTGGTGGCGACAGTCGAGCAGCTCCACGCAGCGACCCAACGATGCGTCCGATCCCGCGTGCCTCGGCATGCAAAACCTCAATGTCGGCTGCGGCAACGAAGGACGCCTGCGCAGCTATACCACCTTCGGCATCGAGCCCCGCCTTAGCATCGAAGGATCACTCGGCGCCCACTCACTGACGACGGTCGTCGGCCTGCGGCATCATCGCGAACATCAGCATCGACAGCAGGTCCACGGCGACACGCCGCGTGCGCGGACGGCAGGTACGAGCGTGAACGCAGGGCTGCGCGAAAACAACGTGCGCGACGTCGAAGCGTTGTCAGGTTTCATCGAAACGTCCGTGACGGTCGATCGTTTGACAGTGACTCCAGGGGTGCGCGTGGAGTCGATCCACTACACCCGCAGCAACCGCCTAACCGAGCGGTCTGGCTCCACCTCGCTCACGCAGTTCGTGCCCGG
>RGWK01000143.1 GCA_010029775.1 Gammaproteobacteria bacterium | reverse complement strand
GGCTACGGACTTGAGAACTCAATCGGCGCGCTGCGCCGATACTACGCGCTCGGCGTTCGCTACATGGCATTGACGCATAACGCACACACGGACTGGGCCGATGCCGCGGCGCCACTGCAACCGCGACACAATGGCTTGACGCCCTTCGGCGAGGAGGTCGTTCGCGAAATGAACCGGCTTGGCATGCTTGTCGATCTATCGCATGCCTCACCAAAAACCATGGCCGATACGCTGCGCATCACGCAGGCGCCGGTGATTTTTTCGCACTCTTCGGCCCGCGCGCTGTGTGACGTGACGCGCAACGTGCCCGACGACATCCTGCGCGAGTTGCCTCGCAACGGCGGCGTCGTCATGGTTACGTTCGTCTCGAGCTTCATCAATTGTGAAGTCGGCAAAGTGCTGCAGCCGGCCATGGCCGAGATCGGCCTGCGAGCGCGCGCCGCGGCGACCCCGGAAGAGGCCGCCCGCATCCGCGCCGAGGGCTATGCCGCAATCAAGTTGCCCACCACGCCGCTCGCCATGGTGGCTGATCACATCGAGCATATTCGGAATGTCGCCGGCATCGACCACGTCGGCATTGGCGGGGACTTCGACGGCAACGACTGGTGGCCGGAGGGGCTCGATGATGTATCGACCTACCCGAAGCTATTTGCCGAACTCGTGCGCCGCGGCTGGTCCGATGAGGATCTACGCAAACTCGCCGGAGAGAACGTGCTGCGTGCCTGGTCGCAGACCGAAAAAGTCGCCGCACGTCTGCAGCGCGAGCGCCGGCCTTCGGTCCTGCAGTTCTCGGCGCCTCAGTCGCCCTGAGCGGTCCGCCAGCCGAGCTCTGCAAGCGGTCCGACCTGCGCGGCGTAGAGTTTGGCTTGGGGGCTGACGGCAGTGCCGCGCTGCACCCGACCGGCGATGCCATGACAGATGGCAGCGAGCCTAAACAGACAGTACGCAATGTAGTAATGCAGATCCGGCAACTCGCCAAGACCGCGGCGCCGGCAGTAGATCTGCACGTACTCGGCCTCGCTGGGCAGGCCCGTCGCGGCGAGATCCACTCCGCCAAGCCCGCGCACGCCGCCCGAGGCGATGCGGTACACCATCAAGTGATACGCGAAATCGGCCAGCGGATCGCCCACCGTCGATAACTCCCAATCGAGCACGGCCCGCACCCGCGGCGCTTGCGCATCAAAGATCATGTTGTCGAGCCGGTAATCGCCATGCAGCAGCGCAGGGGGCTGCTCCCGCGCCGGCGCATTGCGCGCCAGCCAGTCGATCAGCCGCTCCATCTCATCGACACGTCCGGCGACGGATGCATCGACGGTGTACTGCTTCGACCAGCGCGCAACCTGTCGTGCGACATACCCCTCGGGTTTACCGAAATCGGCGAGCCCGATACTCACGTAATCGACCGAGTGCAAGTCCGCCAAAGTCTCGGCCATGGCGACGAACAGCGGACGACGCGCCTCGCGTGACAACTCGGGCAGCGTCGGATCCCAAAAGATTCGTCCCTCGACGTGCTCCATGACGTAGAACGCCGTCCCGATCACGTGCGGCTCTTCGCACAGCAGCAGCGGCTGACCGACCGGGAACTGTGTGTGGTTCGCGAGTGCGAGCATCACGCGGTATTCACGCTCGATGGCATGTGCCGAGGGCAGCAACTGCCCAGGTGGCTTGCGGCGCAGCACGTAGGAGGCGGAGGGGGTATCGAGACGATAGGTCGGATTCGATTGTCCGCCCGGAAACTGCCGCACACGCAGCGGTGCTGAAAAACCCGCTAAGTTCGCGCCGAGGTAACGCTCGAGCGAGGGCACATCGAATTCCAGGCCGGGACGAAATTCGTGCCCGGTGCTCATGGTCGCCCGCCACGCCGCGGCCGCGTGTGCTGGGTGCGAAACGGTTGCGCACTGCGCTTCAACCCCTTCGGGATCACCACGGCTTCGCTGCCTCGCGAGACGCGTCGCAGCGGATTCTTGCCCGAGTGGTACATCGCCGTGGCGGTGGCCATCGGTGAGGGCAGGAAAGCCTGCACCTGATCGGCCCGAAACCCGTTCTTCTTCAGCCACAAGGCGAGCTCGAGCATGTCCTCATCGGTCGTGCCCGGATGGGCGGCGATGAAATACGGGATGAGGTACTGCTCCTTACCCGCCTCACGAGAGTAGCGATCAAATAATTCCTTGAAGCGGTAGTAGGTACCGACGCCGGGCTTCATCATCTTTGAGAGGGGGCCTTCGCCGATCGCCTCCGGAGCGATCTTCAGATAACCGCCAACGTGGTGCTGCGCGAGCTCCTTGACGTACTCCGGCGATTCGATGGCCAGGTCGTAGCGCACCCCCGAGGCAATCAACACCTTCTTGATGCCGGGCAACTCGCGCGCCTTTCGATAGAGCGCGATCAAGGGTGTGTGGTCGGTGTTGAGGTTCGGGCACACGCCCGGATACACGCACGAGGGCTTGCGACAGGCGCTTTCGATTTCCCGACTCTTGCAGGCAAGACGGTACATGTTGGCCGTCGGCCCGCCGAGATCGGAGATGACCCCGGTGAAGCCCGGCACGGTGTCACGAATCGTCTCGATTTCGCGCAGCACCGACCCCTCGGAGCGGCTCTGGATGATGCGGCCTTCGTGCTCGGTAATCGAGCAGAACGTGCAACCCCCGAAGCAACCGCGCTGGATGGCCACCGAGAAGCGGATCATCTTGTAGGCCGGAATTTCCGCATCGCCATAGAACGGGTGCGGCCGTCGTTGGTACGGCAGCTCGTAGACCTGATCCATTTCTTTGGTCGTGAGCGGAATCGGCGGCGGATTGAGCCACACGTCCTGGTGTCCGTGCCGCTGGACCAGCGCGCGGGCGTTGCCGGGATTGGCCTCCAGATGCAGGATGCGCGAGGCATGCGCGTACATTACCGGGTCGTCCACGACCTGCTCGAAGGCGGGCAGGCGGATCACGCTGCGCTCGCGATCGGCTGACTTGACGCGTCGCACAAAGCGCACGACCTGGGTGGCAGCCTCCGACGACGCAGGCGTGCCTGCGGAAGCCTGCGCGGCCGCGCGCGTCCCGCCGTTGTCGTCCAT
This sequence comes from Gammaproteobacteria bacterium, assembly GCA_010029775.1. GTDB lineage: Bacteria > Pseudomonadota > Gammaproteobacteria > Steroidobacterales > Steroidobacteraceae > UBA964. The sequence continues at coordinate 2,666 of RGWK01000143.1, read as the reverse complement.
GGCATACGGATCGATCGGCGGATTGATCGGTCCCGGCGTATCGAGGTGCGTCGAGTCGATTTCCACCCAGCCCTCGGGTAACGCGCGACGCAGGAACGCGGTGCCGCGCATATCCGTGATGTCGGTAATGGATTCACCCGCGGCGAGTCGATGGGCGATGTCGACGATCTGTCGCTCCGCGTTGCCGTACACGAGCAGGTCCGCCTTGGCATCGAGCAACACCGAGCGGCGCACCTTCTCAGACCAGTAGTCGAAGTGCGCAATTCGGCGCAGGCTGGCCTCAATGCCGCCGATGACGATCGGGGCGTCCGCAAACGCCTCGCGGGCGCGCTGTGCGTACACGATGACCGACCGATCCGGCCGCTTGCCGCCCTCACCCGCCGGGGTGTACGCGTCGTCGCTGCGGATGCGCCGATCGCTGGTGTAGCGGTTGACCATCGAGTCCATGTTGCCGGCGGTGATGCCAAAGAACAGGTTTGGCTTGCCGAGCGCACGAAACGGCTCGGCACTGTGCCAGTCGGGCTGGGCGATGATGCCGACCCGGAACCCCTGCGCTTCGAGCAGCCGGCCGATGATCGCCATGCCGAAACTCGGGTGATCGACGTAGGCATCGCCGGTGACGACGATCACATCGCAGCTGTCCCAACCAAGCGCGTCCATTTCGGCGCGACTCATGGGCAGGAACGGGGCGGTGCCAAACCGGGCCGCCCAGTGCTTGCGATGACCGAACAAGTCGCGTGCCGTCTGCATGGGGGCGAATTAGACCAAAATCCGCCCCGCCCTGCCCGGGCTTGTCTTACGCTACAGGGGCGATGAACCTGTCTGCCCGAGAGGTACTGCCATGCCACACGATCGTCGACAATTTCTGGCCTCTGCCGCCATGGCGGGATGGGCTGGGACTACCGAGGCCGCTGCGACCAACAACTCGGCGGGTCGCATGACCGGAAATGGCACGCCAGGGGCCGCCCTGCCAGATCTATCGTTCGCGCAGCGCGAACCGTTCCTCGATCGCGAGCGGGCGAGTCGGATTTTGGCCGCCGAGAATCTCGACGCCCTGCTGGTCTGTCAGGGTCGCAATGTATTCCACGTCACCAACTTCTTCCCGCTGATGGAGCGGATGAGCCTCACGGCAACGACCCTCGCCCTCGTGCCGCGCGACCCCGCAAAGCCCGTGGCACTGATTATCCCGGCGTTCTCCTACTACTACATCATGGCGGACGATGGCGTGGTGCCAGGGGTTCAGCCCTACGTGTTCACGAGTCCAGCCGACGACGACCAAGCGACGGCACCGCGCCTCTATCGCCTGAGCGGCGAGGCCTCTGCCAAGGAGCAGCGTCGCCGCACCGCGCTGACGGCAGCGGCGCCCTACCACGCCGACATGGCACGTGCGCTGCGCGCTGCACTGCGCGAGCTCAAACTCGAGAACGCCCGCATCGGCTACGACGACGATCCGGCCATCGCGCTACTCAGCAAGGCGGCCTCGACCGTGCAGATGCAAGCGGCCGAAGACACCGCTCGGCGAATCCGCCTCGTGCATACGCCAGCCTCGATCCGCATGATGCGACTCGCTTCGCAAGCCAACGTCGAGGCGGCCCATGCCACCGTGGCGGCGGCGCGTTCACTCGGCAGCATTCGAGCGATCCGTCAGCGCTTCTATGCCGAGGCAGCCCTGCGCGGCAATTTGGGTGTGTTCATGGTGGTCAACGGCTCGTCGTCCGAGGCCCATGACGAACCTTTGCGCGAAGGCAGTGCCTTTCTCATCGACTGCGTCAGTCATCTGCGCAATTTCCATGGCGACTTCGGGCGTACCGTGTTCGTCGGTGAGCCCACGGCGCGTATGCGCTACTGCACCACAGCGATGTCCACTTGCTGGCAGGAACTGCAGCCGATGCTGAAGCCCGGTCTTCGATTCGATGAGGTCGCCGGACTCGGCAATGGTCTGTTGCGTAAGTTCGGCTTCGATGTGCCGATGACCTTTGGGCCGCACGCGGTGGGCCTCGCACACAACGACCAGCCCCGACGGAGCGCCGATGGCGGCGCCGCGAATCTCGTGATGGAGGAGAACATGATCCTCTCGATCGACATGCCGCTGTTCGAGACCGGCAGCGGCGGCACGGCACATCTCGAGGATTTGGTGCTGATCACGCCCTCGGGCGCAGTGCCGATCCACGCGGTGGGCAGCAGCACCTACACGATCTAACGACGCGGCAAAGCGCTCACACCGGCACGGCGGCCGGGTTGTAGGACATCAGTCCGAGCGACTCGGCACTGACATGCTTGCCGGGCCGGAAGTTCTCCTCGCGCCCGGAGTGATAATTGAGCGCCGTCTTGCGCGACTCGAGCATCACCCAGTTGGCGCGCGGCAAGCGTGCTTCCTGGTAGCGTCGTAGCGCCTCGCCGATGCTGTCTGCTGCACCGAACGCCCGACCGATCACCATGCCATCTTCGATACCCATCGCGGCGCCCTGACCGAGAAACGGCAGCATGGGATGCGCTGCGTCACCGATGAGGGTAACGGCGCCACGCGTCCAGTTCGGCAAGGGCTCACGATCGAACAACGCCCATTTGAACAGGCCGTCGGCGGGTGCAGCGCGAATGATCCTGCGCACATCCTCGTACCAACCTTCGTACTCGCGCAGCATTTCTTCGACTGTGGCTCGAATCGA